>NZ_CAEUHO010000005.1:300000-544648 GCF_903181435.1 Bacteroides acidifaciens | reverse complement strand
CCTGGCTACAACCTATTCTCGCAGGGGGTATTTTTTTCCGCTTTCAGCCGCTATCCCCTTCTGCCAAGTCGTTTGCGAATAAAACTGAAACGGCTGAAACCGGATTATAGCATAAAAAACCAGTAAGAGAGTTTTTAGCTAGTTTGGATACAGATAATTGGAGATTTGGTGCATTTCCGCACGGGAATGAATCATTTTTTAGGGACATGGCTGTGCCCTGAACCAAATCCCCCAAGAATTACAACTGAGCCGTTTATTTATAAGCAAGATATAAGCCAAGATTTATATTAAAAAAAAGCATCCTTTTTCCCACTGAAAAAAGGATGCGTCACACAAACAAAACAAACAATAGCTACCTTCCCAGGCAGCAAAACTCCATTACTCCATTTTTCTTATATTACCACAAATAAAAAATGGTAGGGGCATGGACTTTCTAGGGAAACAAGGTGCTTCACAGCAACTATATCATATAACTATATATAAACAACAAAACCAAAGCATTTTTCCAACTAATAAAACAAATGATAACTTATAAATGTAAGCACACATCCGAAAATCATAAAATAGGACTCCTATCTGGTTAATAAAATCTTTGTCAACGGACTATTACATATTATCATATTCTCTCCTTTATTCATAACAACAATATTACAAAAAGCTACCACTATTATTTGGGGGCAAAATTAGTTTGATATGACAAAACAAACATTACATTAAACAGACATTGATTTTTAAGAAACAGACAATTGCACATACACTTATAGAGTAATTCCTAATTTACTCTACAAATATTTTTCATGCATACTTTACCCTCATACCCTCATAATTCTTCTACATCCCCTTATTCATCGGCCTTTCCAACTATGAGAGCAAAACACATTTACCCCCTGAGGGTAAGTTTTACCCTCAGGACACCTACTTATATTGTAACGACATCACAGATGTGCCATCCCCATCACTCCATCCTCACCAAATGATAAAGCGTCCCCCAATAAGATTTCCGGCAAGGTATATTCAATTTTTGGAATGTGCGACCGAATTTCGCTACCTTATTGATAGCCAACTTATCACGTGTCTTTGTCTGCAAATAACTCAAAATTTGCATGGACGTCATCCATTCGCCATCCTCTTCTTCCTCATGGTAATAGTGGATAACTTTAATGTAAGTGCCGTTCTTATTTTCATAACTTGTCTGTCAGGATAAATCCTACTCCCGGTTTGGTATGGATAAGTTTCACGTCAAAATCCCTGTCTATCTTCTTACGCAAATAGTTGATATATAGATTCCCGTATCAAAATGGGTATTCCACACTTTCTCCGCTATCTCCACGCGGCTGATTACCTTTTCCGCGTTCTCTACCATATACACGAGCAGGTTGTATTCCTTTGGGGAAAGCCAGATATGAACGTTGTTCTGCGTAAGCAATCTGCTTTACAAGGACTTCGGCTGATACCGCCTGCCTTTTCAACAGCACCCTGACTCTTGCCGTCAACTCCCTAAAATCAAAGGATTTCACCATATAATCATCCGCTCCGACATCGAAGCCTTCCAGCTTGTCGTCAGCCGCACCCAAAGCAGTCAGCATCAATATCGGAACACGGTCGTCAACCTTGCGGATTTCCTTGCACAGTTCGAAACCATCCATCTTAGGCAGAATGATGTCCGAAATGACCAGATGGAAGGTGTTTGACTAAAAAAGACGCAACCCCATTGCACCGTCATAAGCTACCAAAACCTGATAACCGTTCTCTTCCAAACCGATTTTCAGCAAATCAGCGACTCTCTTTTCATCTTCCACTATTAATATTCTCTGCATATTCCTTTAATCTTTGCATCTAAAAAACATTTATTGTTTATCTATGACGCATGACAACTAAACCTCCCGTATTACGCGGCAAGGATTTCCTACCGCCAGACTATTCGACGGAATATCTTTAGTCACCACACTTCCGGCTCCAATAGTCACATTATCACCGATGATAACTCCCGGCAAAACAACAGAGCTACCGCCAATCCATACGTTGTTTCCAATCGTAACCGGAGCTGTGAGTGACTTCCAGAACCGGCTGTCCGAAGACAGTCGTTCTGTTGGATTCACCGGATGGGTAACTGCGTAGATATGTACTCCAGGCCCTATACCACAATTGTCTCCAATCGTAATGCGGTTGCAATCCAAAAAGACACAATTCATGTTTATCTCAACATGACTGCCTATATGTATATTTTCTCCGTAATCAACAAAGAAAGGTGCCGCAATCCAAACATTATCCCCATGCGAGCCCAACAGTTCATCTAAAATAGCAGATAGCTCCTCACTGTTCCGACTGTCCGTATTATTATATCGGAGCTGAAGTTCTTTTGCATAATGCCAACGACGGATGAGTTCCGAATCACCGCAATCGTATATCTCTCCGGCAAGCATCTTTTCTTTTTCTGTCATAAATTTCATCTTTTATCTTTAGAATATTTCCTCATGTCGAAACAAACATACGCAAAATCTTCGGATTTTATGAGGATATCTTTTTCAAAAAAAATCCCGATATAGCCGTATGTAATATAGCCTATAGCGGGATTCCAATATCCTGTCCGACTATTGGTTATTTCTTTTCTGCCTTCTGCGTATAAATCAGATTACCTCTTTGGCTAATCGTCCACAAACCATCAACCTGACGTACGTTCTTTGTATCATCATCTTCTACATTCCATGCATAACCGCCCGAAGGTAAACCACGTCTCTCCAGGATTTCGTTAGCCTGCCCATTGGAGAAGAAAAGTTCGGCACGAATAGAATCAGGACTGAAAACAATGAAGGCAGAAGCGTTGTTTCCATCGACAGCTTCCGTACGAATACCTTTCTCAAACAAACGGATACAGTCTTTTTGCACCTCACACCATACATATCCGGCAGAACCGATGCATCCGTGTTCATCACGGTCGCCCCCCACTTTCACAGCCTGCGGATACTGGACGAGTTTTGCAGCTTTCATCTCCGGAACATATTTTCCGGTATAGAAAACTTCCAGCGTATCATTCTGAAGCAAACCGTTCACTTCTGCTTTGTTTACATCCATCGTACCGAATGAAAGCGTATCATTCTTGTCGGTAACGATTGATACCGTATTCATACTTACATCGCAGACGATGCCTTTTGAGCTTGTCATTTCCAGCGTGCAACTTGCCATGAAACACAAGGTTCCTACTGCTAATAGTGCTGTTTTCATCTTCTTAAATTCCTGTTTTGTTTTAATTTATTGTAAAGATAATAATTATATAGCAATAAATAAAAACAAAATTTTATCGGCAATCGTTTTCTTAAAAGTATTTTTTAAGTTATTTTGCACAACTAATATCACGAACTCATCAAATTATGGATTGGATTGGCCTTGATTTAACATTCCCTATTACCGACCCTACATGGATATTTCTCCTTGTACTTCTCATCATACTGTTTGCTCCTATATTATTGAATAAGCTGCGTATCCCTCACATTATCGGTATGATTCTGGCAGGATTGGCTGTCGGTGAACATGGCTTTAATATATTGGCACGCGACAGCAGTTTCGAACTTTTCGGAAAAGTCGGGCTTTATTATATCATGTTCCTGGCCGGTCTCGAAATGAACATGGGCGATTTCAAAGAGACACGAAACAAGGCACTAGTCCTGGGATTACTGGCTTTTATCGTTCCTATCGGAATCGGGTTTGTAGCAAATATATCCTATCTGAAATATAGTGTCGTCACTTCCGTACTGCTAGCCAGCATGTATGCTTCCCATACGCTGGTAGCTTATCCTATCGTCACCCGTTTCGGTATATCACGCCATCGAAGCGTAAGCATAGCGGTAGGCGGAACAGCGGTGACGGATACACTGACTTTGCTCGTACTGGCAGTCATAGGCGGGCTGTTCAAAGGAGAAACCGGTGGTTTCTTTTGGGTATGGCTGGTGGTAAAGGTTATCTTCCTGGGCGGGCTTATCATCTATTTCTTCCCACGTATCGGCCGCTGGTTCTTTCATCGGTACAATGACAATGTGATGCAATTCATTTTCGTTCTTGCTATGGTCTTTCTAGGCGCGGGTCTTATGGAGTTTGTAGGTATGGAAGGTATTTTAGGTGCCTTCCTTGCCGGATTGGTGCTGAACCGGCTCATTCCACACGTTTCTCCATTGATGAATCATCTGGAGTTCGTTGGCAATGCCCTTTTCATACCCTACTTCCTTATCGGAGTAGGAATGCTGATTAACCTGCGTGTTATCTTCGGACACGGAGATGCGCTGAAAGTAGCAGCCGTTATGATTGTAATGGCGCTGACCGGCAAATGGATTGCCTGTTGGCTCACACAGAAGATATACAAAATGTCCGTTCTCGAACGAAACCTGATGTACGGTTTGAGTAATGCACAAGCAGCAGCAACACTGGCAGCAGTGCTGGTCGGTTACAACATATTCCTGCCCAACGGCGAACGACTGCTGAACGATGATGTATTGAACGGAACAGTCCTATTGATACTGGTTACTTGCATAGTCAGCTCACTGATAACCGAACGGGCAGCCCAAAAAGTAGCCATGGACGACTCAGAGCCAGAAAAAGACTCCTCTACGGAAACGGAAAAGATTCTGATTTCTCTTGCCAATCCGAACACTATTGAAGACATGATGAATCTTTCTTTGGTGATACGTGATACGAAACTAAAAGATAATTTGCTGGCGCTGAACGTAATCAATGATGATAGCACTTCTGATAATTTAAGAATGCGAAGCAAACGTTACTTGGAAAAAGCAGCGATGACAACAACAGCAGCCAATGTATCGCTAAAACAACTGACCCGTTATGACTTGAATATCGCTTCCGGCATTATCCATTCAGTAAAAGAGAATGAGGTGACGAGCATCATCACTGGCTTGCACCGCAAGATAAACATCACCGACTCCTACTTCGGAATACTTACCGAAAACCTACTGAAAGGATTGAATTGCGAAATCATTATTTCCAAATTCCTGATACCGGTCAATACAATAAAGCGGATTGTTGTCGCTGTCCCCCCAAAAGCAGAATACGAATCCGGTTTCCCACGATGGATGGAACATTTCTGCCGGATGGGAAGTACGCTCGGATGCCGTGTACATTTCTTTGCGAACGAAAAGACCACCACCCGCCTACAAGCATGGATAAAGAAAAGGCATAAGCAAGTACTGACCGATTTTTCCCTCTTGGAGGACTGGAACGACTTACTGGTATTGACAGGACAAGTAAGTTATGACCATCTGTTAGTCATTATCAGCGCACGTCCCGGAACGCTTTCTTATGACAGTTCGTTCGAGAAACTACCGAGACAATTAGGAAAATACTTCTCTAACAACAGTTTGATTGTACTGTATCCCAATCAATCCGGAGAACCGCTGGATAGTTCTTTCTTCTCCAAGTTATACACCGATACTGAGACACAACACTATGAGAAAGTGGGTAAATGGATTTATAAATGGTTCAAGAAGAGTTGAGAAGAGACATATTCCGACCATAAATTTATAGCGTTTGAAGAACAAGGCTATTATTGTAATCTAATTTATAGTTTGACTACAATAACAGCCTTATACCATCAGTCTTGCACCATTAATTTTGTATAATATCACCCACTAAAAGAATATAGCCGAGATATGTATTAAACTCATTGAAATATTCAGTTTCCTTTATTCGCTTCGGATTCATCTTGTAGATTTCCGCCTTCTCAAAACGTCTATTATCCGGACGAATAATTACTGTATGTTCTTCTTCATTCAAGGATTCAAACAGACAATAATTAGTACGATTACGATCTCCGCAATATTTATCAAACCTACGGATATAGGAAGGATCATTCTGATCTATCTCTACTGTCATTCCTCCGGATGAGGGGCCGATTAAATCAAACACCCCAACTCGAATTCCCTTAAAACGTACTTTCACAAAATCTTCCGAATCCGAGGATTCCAGAACAACCGGCAATGCTTTTTGGTCTCCCTGAAAATTTGAAAAGGCTTTATCATCTTTCGAGAGTACTTTCCAACCTTCGGAATGTTCAAACTCTGTTACGGGAATCATTTTAGCTTTCTCATAATTACCCGGATACAACGGAGCTTTCAATGCATGTGCTTTTTCCTGCGCCTTGTTCATATGTAACAGGGAGCGGCTCAGTGTCTTTGTATATATAGGATGTCCGCCATCATAAGTAGGATGTGTCCCATCATTCGTAAACACAATCCTACCACCATACTCCTTTTTTGAATCTCCTTTAAAAACCAACTTATCCTCATTCAACAATTCCAGAACATCATCGGCAAAATTAACAGACGGAATATCATAATAGTCTGCTACTGTCTCCATATACCGCACAGAACGGTAATTCTTTCCTGCTTTCAAGTCGTCCAACATAGGCTCATTTAGCGTATAGAGAAAACATATATCCGTATGCGGATTATGATGCCAGATCTTACGCACAATTCCTTCCATGGAATGAACAATCACCAAGGAGTCTGTTTTGGCATCATTCACAGCAAATTCGACAAATACCAAATCCGGATGATACTGCAACACATCCCGTTCTGTACGGAACACCCCCAAATCGGACCCAGTCCCACCAATTCCGGAATTTATTGACGTAAACTGTACATTACTATATTGTTGCTTAAGCCAATCAGTAATCTGCACTCTATATCCTTGATGATTTGTTATACTTCCACCCAAAAAAACAACAGATACAGGTTCATTCCTTTGTATCTTATAATTAAAATTAGGAAGTCCTGCACGCATCTGCAACCCTGCAGAGTCTTCTGTTGTAGTACAACTGAAGCAAAACCCGATAAGACAAGCTATAATTCCACTAAATAAAAAAGTCTTCATAAGTATAATGATTAAAATGTAAACAGTTTATGCTCTAGATTGACCGGTGACTTACCCTTGAACGGAAGCTGTCCCAACAATATCCGTAATAAAGCAGAATGAGTAGAAGCATCATTCGAATAGGTATTTATATAAGTCTTGACACGTTCAAAATATTCATTTCCAATGTAAGGACTACCCAGTGAAATAACAATCACTTTACTTTTGTCCATAGAATTGGCAGCCCATACGGACTGAGCCTCATCGTCCCATAATTGAAGCGGGCCAAATGGAGTATGAGTATTCCGTGCCACCAGAAAGATTACTTTATCATACACTTCAGTCGCATTATCCTGCCAACCTTGATCTTCATAAAGTATATTACGGCGGAAATCAACATCAAAACCATTCTTCACAAACTCATCCCGCAAATTCTGTAATCGCTTAAAGTCACGGTCATTACCTTTATGAGCTACGGGAGTTACAGCCACCAATAACAGCTTTTTATCTTTTTCCAAAGAAAGTGGTAACTTATGATCTTCATCCCGTACTAAAGTTATGGAACGCTCTGTTATCTCTTTGGCAGCTTCCCGTATTTCAGCCTTTTCTTCTGCTGAGACAGGACGTATCAACTCCCTGTTTTTATTTAATAACCCAAAACGTTCTTTCATTGCCCAAACACGGCGAACAGCATCATCCAACCGTTCCATTGGAATTTCACCACGTTGAATCCGTACTTCTACCGTATCCATGTATTCGTAAGAAGGCCACAACAATATATCTACCCCGGCTAAAAAGCTGGCAACTTGCCCTTCCAAATCATTTTTATACCAGCCCCGGAAGCCTGCCATTGTCATTGCGTCCGATACCACGACCCCGTTAAAATGCATTTCTTTTTTCAATAACCCGGACAATAGCTCATGAGATAAAGTTGCCGGAGGCAGATAACCATTTATCTTTTCTTTCTGATAGAAAGGTAAAGTTATATGTCCAGGCATAATGCATGCAACTCCTTTTTTAATCAACTCGGCAAACACTTTTCCATGATATTGCTTCCACATTTCTTCAGACAAGGAATTGACAGTTGTCATCAAATGCTGATCACGATAATCAACCCCATCTCCCGGAAAATGTTTGATTGTAGCGGCAACAGAGTTATCTTGCAACCCCTTTATCTGTTCGGACAACAAACAAACCGCTTTTTCCGGTTCATCCGAAACTGAACGTGTATTTACAATAGGATTCAATGGATTCATATTTAAATCTGCAACAGGATGTAACACCCAGTTTATACCCAAAGAACGACATTCCAATGCTACACTTTTACCATATTTATAAGCTAACTCCGGAGAATTTGCGGCTCCCAGTGCCATCTCTTTCGGAAAAGGAGTCATCCCTTGAAGTCCTACTCCCGATTCATAATCCTGTTGAAACAATAAAGGAAGCTCTGATGCTTTTTGATATTCCTCGACAGAACTACGCACAAAATCAACCCGCTCTTCCTCCGGAACTCCTGTAAACAACTTCCACCCCATAAAATAACCTGTAACCGGGTAACGTTTGAAGTACACCTCCAATGAACCGTCTCCCAAATCCAATTCTTTCTTGCGACCAGGTAGCATTAACATTGTCTGCCCTATCTTTTCACGCAAAGTCAAAAGTTTCCAAGTGGAATCTACCGACTGAAATTCATAAACCTCATTAACTGAACCGACTGTCACTCTTTCTTTTGTACAAGAAAAGAATACGGATACAAGCAATGTAGCAGTAACTATTAAAAAAGAGTTTTTCATAATTCATTTCACTTTGTTTTTCATGTTACAAAAATAGCACTCCTTATTTTAATCCATTAGAAATCATGTTTCAATCTTTTCCATACATGTATCTTTATTCCTACTCTGGTTACATTACTATCACACAGGTTACGTTTTTCATTTTCAGCCTCGATTTTGTTTGTGAGTTACTTGCAAACAAATTATATTTGCTTCTACTAAAAAATATCTATCAAGACATGAAAAACATTGCATTCATCATTTTTCTTCTGTTTATTTCCATTTGCAGAGCGCAAGACAACAACATATTGTTTCAGAACTATAACGTAAGTAACGGACTCTCACAAAACACCGTTATACGTAGTTTGGAAGACAGTAACGGAGTTATGTGGTTTTGCACGCGGGATGGACTGAACCGGTTTGATGGTACCGAGTTCGAAGTTTTTCGCGCCGATGGTCAGCCGCACTCCCTATCCAGCAGTGATGTTACCACCATTATTGAAGAATCGCCCGGAGTTCTATGGATAGGTACTCACAGTGGGCTGAATCGCTACGACGTATCCTCAAATACATTTACCCAATACTTTCATGATCCGGCGAACCAGTATACTATATCGGACAATTGCATCAAACACTTGTTATGCGATAACCAAAAAAGAATCTGGGTAGGCAGCATGAAAGGACTCAATCTGTATAATAAGGAAACTGATGATTTTATCCCCATTTCAACCAACGGTTCTGTCTTCTGGCTTATGCAAAACAGTCAAAATGAAATCTGCTATCTTATCAACAACACATTGTGCATCATGAATCCTGTCACCTATGTTACAGAGCGTTTTCAATTCGGTGATGAACATAAGATCTACTTTTTATATGAAGACAATGATAAACGCCTGTGGGTAGGTATGTGGGATTCAGGACTTAAATGGTTTGACCGTAAAAACCGTAAACTCGTAGATGCCAACCTGACAATGGAAAACGGCAAAAATTTCAATAACTCCCAAGTCAACTACATTGTAGAAACGTTGGAAGGAAATCTTATGCTTGCCACACGGGAAGGGGTGCTGATTTATGACCGGCAAGCAAACAGGCTTATCAATTATTACCAACGGGAACAAAGCTGCGGTTTGAGTGAAAATACTATCATCTCTCTATATAGGGATAAAGCAAATAATATATGGATCGGAACTTACGGAGGAGGTGTTAATTTGTACACACCATACAGCAATTTCTTTATTCCTCATAAACCAGAATATAAGCTCCAAAAAAGTATCGGAAATATTAATGCCATAGTAGAATATAAAGAAAAACTTTGGTTAGGCACGGACGGTGGTTTAATCATCTACAATCCCAAAGACGAAAGTTATGAATACTGCCCGCTTCATGTTCCACGCTCGGTAACAAACAATGAGGTAAAGTATATACAGAAAGAAGGAAATCATCTTTTATGGATTAGTATTTATTATTGCGGACTATATCTCTATGATATGGAAACCCGCCGCATAATAAAAGAGATACCCAATTTCCCTTATAATCAAGTAAGATGTATTGCCAAAGGTACTGATAATATTTATTGGATTGCTTTAGGAGTAGACAGCCCCGTATTACGTTACCACATGGAGAACAACCAATTGGAAGAGTCTTTTCCAGTAAAAGGTCGTGCCACAGAACTTTCTATCATCAATGTACAAGATTTAAAAGCTATAGGACCTTATATATGGATGGGAACTCGTGCAGCCGGTCTATACCGCTATCACACACAGACTCATGAATTAAAACATTTTGGAAGTGAAGAAAAAAGTCCGGAACAATTCCTGCCAAGCAATCATGTCAGTACGCTGTATACTGATATATCGGAAAATTTATGGATAGGAACTTATGGCGGAGGCATAGGATTATATAATAATATCAAAGAAAGTTTCACGATATATAATGAAGAAAACGGTCTTCCCAATAATGCTATCAACAGTATTGTGGCCGATAATAACGGTAAATTATGGGTTTCTACTTTAAAAGGCATGTCATGTTTTGACCCCAAATCAGAGACTTTCACTAACTGGGATAATAAAAATGGATATTCTTTGCTGGAAACCAATTTACACGCTTGCCTGAAAAGTTCATCCAACATTTTTTATGTCGGTGGAAATAATCATTTCCTTTCATTTAATCCCCAATTAATTAAACAAAATACATTCATCCCCCCCGTATATATTACAAAAATGAGAATTTGGGCAGATTATCTGGAAGATAATAAAACTGCGCAATGGGTAAATATCTCAAATCAGAAAATCAAATTAAAATACAACCAAACCTCATTCACAATCAAATTCTCCGCACTTAGTTATGTGTTTGCCTCCAACAATAAATTTTCCTATATGCTTGAAGGATTTGATAAGGGTTGGTCGGAACCGACACACGAACGGAGCGTTAACTATACTAATATCCCACCGGGTAAGTATGTTTTTAAAGTAAGAGCTTGCAATAATGACGGTATATGGAGCAATGGAAATGCTTCATTATCAATTACAGTCACTCCTCCTCTATGGAAAACATGGTATGCGTATTTGTTCTATCTTGCATTCACCATTAGTATGATTATGCTGTTCATACGTTATAAAACCCGGGAAGCACAACTGAAAATGGATCTTCAGTTAAAACAGATGGAGAAACAGAATATTGAAATCAGTCACAATATGGGCGTACAAATGTTCACCAATTTCTCACATGAGCTCCGTACTCCGCTGACTTTAATCATAGCTCCGCTCACAGATCTGTTGCATAAAGAAGATATGCCTCCAGCATATCGCCAACCATTGGAGCTGATCAGCCGTAATTCCCAACGTTTATTATGGCTGGTAAACCGTTTAATGGATTTTCACAAGCTGGAAGCCGGGAAAATGCAACTCCACGTCAGCAATTACAATCTAGGTACTTACATTCCTGAAATCATCAAATTATTTACGCCTGTTGCCGAAAAGAAAAACATATCTATCGAATTTAATGATACGACCTCCTCAACAGACACTTGGTTTGATGCTATTCTATTGGAAAAGGTTTTCTTTAACCTGCTCTCTAACTCTTTAAAGCATACTCCCAGCGGTGGATATATTATCATTTCAAGTATGGAAACCAATACTGAAGATATTCAGAAGCCTGAAAATCTGACTCTCCCCGCAGGAAAGATTCTTTTGATTAAAGTAGAAGATAGCGGCTCCGGAATCCCTGCCAATATGATGCCCCGTATATTCGAAGCTTTCTTCCAGGCAGGTGAGAAAGTGCTGGGAAGCGGAATTGGGCTGAACCTGACAAAAAGTATCATTGAGCTCCATGGCGGACGTATTTGGATAGATAATAAAGAAGGGCATGGAATGACCGTGTCTTTCACTCTCCCATTAGGCAAAGACAGTTATACCGAAAACCAACTACTTAGCAAAGACAAGATAGTAAAATCCACCCATGCTTATTCTGATGTAGAAGCACTTATTGCAACAGATGTCAATCCCTGCGAGATATCTCAGACTAATACTTCACCCAAGGAAATGACTCTGCTCATAATAGAAGACAATGAGGATGTACGTAATTACCTGGTATCATTGCTCAGCAAATACTATAATATCTATACTGCCGTAAATTGTAAAGAAGGCTATGAAATAGAACAAAAACAAATACCTGATTTAGTGCTCAGTGACATTATGACTCCATACATGGACGGTATTGAGTTTACAAGATTATCTAAAAACAATATGATAACTTCACATATTCCGATTATATTGCTCACAGCCCGTGTCACTTCATCGCAAGTGCGCGAAGGCTATGAATCATTAGCTGACGATTATATCATGAAACCATTCGATCCGGAATTGTTGGTTGTACGTGTTGCCAACCTTTTGATTAATCGGAAAAAACTCGCAGAACGATATGGAACGGAAATGGTATCCATCAACAGAGAACCACAGGAAGCTAAAGAAACTTCTGTTTATAGTGCCATGGAAGAAAAGTTTATGAAAAAAGTAATGGAAATAATAAACAAAAACATAGAAAACCCAGCCTACTCCATTGATCAATTCAGTGAAGAAATCGGTATGAGCCGCGTACAGGTATATCGCAAGATCAAAGCCGTAACAGGTATGTCGCCTAGTAAACTCATCCTTGACATACGATTGAAAACTTCACTAGATATGCTTCAAAACACAGAATATACAGTGACCGAAGTTTCTTATCGATGCGGTTTTAATGAAATATCTTATTTCGGAAAATGCTTCAAAACAGAATACGGCTTATCTCCTTCCGAATATATAAAGAAGTACAGGAAATAACAGAGTCATTACCAAAAAGAAGTGCCGCTATGTTTTACGATAGCGGCACTTCTTCTTTAAAACCTCCCCTTTTAAGGTTGTTGATAAGATCCTGAATACAAATATTCAATGGAAGGCAACGGCACATACATAGTACTGTAAGGCGGATTCATCGCAGGAATCGGATCCCCATCAGTATTCGGATTATCATAAACAGCTCCCGGATTTCTTTTTTGCCCATCAATTGTCTTTTGCATAGCTACTAAATAAAGCAAGCGGTCTCCATTCTCAAAACCAAACTCTTTGATTCTTTCTTTTTCTATATCTGCTTCAGTTACATTCTTCAAAGGAGCCAATCCGGCACGTTGACGAATCTTATTCACATCGCCTAAAGCTTGAGATACATTCTTAGAAAGGACTAAGGTCGCACGTGTCAGATATGCTTCCGCCAAACGAATCAACGGTACTTGGGAATACTTCCCATACGGAGCCCGATAATACTTATCATTCCAAAAAGCATTCCATCTTGTCTTGTTATATGCCATTTCATGTATGGTTTTATCTCCTCCATCCGTATAGTTTTTCAGGAAATAATGCAGTTGAGTAAATCTCTTATCAGTCAAAGCTTCTGCACTCGGAACATAATTCGTCAAATCCATAGGATCATCTGTTACCGCCCAGCCAATATACTTAATTAAACGAGGATTCCAGTAAGCACAAGCCCAACCACCATGTTGCCAATTCTGACTGCCACGCGCTCCATCCAACCATAATTTATTACTAGCATCAAATGTCTTTGACTTGAAATTATAAATACCAGTTTTACACATACGAGCTAACGGAATAGCTACGTTATTTCCCTGATTGCTTTCTGTGAACGCACACTCAAACATAACTTCCTTTGATACTGGGTCTACTGTATATTGTTGTTCGGCATTCCGGTTAAAAGCAACAATCGGTTCTTCAGTCAAATCAAAAGGTGCTACTCCGGCTTCCGCTTTAGTAATCACATAATCAGCTTCTTCCAATGCTCCGTCTTTATCTCCCATTAACCATTTTACACGCATCAACATCATAGCAGCTGAAAATTTATTGGCACGACCACGCACAAAATAATCTTCAGGCATCAGATTTTTAGCTTTAACAAAATCAGACAACATCTGATCATACACTTCTTTCACAGTTCCCATATAAGGATTGCGTGCAGACTCTTGTGAATAATCAAGCCTATTGATTAACGGAATGAACTTACGATTATTCCCCTCTCCGCCTGCCGGGTCGTAAGGAGCAACAAAAGCCCGGCTAATCAGCCAATAGGTATACCCTCTCATAAAATATAGTTCTCCGGTCTGACGTGCCAACGTCTTCTTATCATTTTCAGTCATATTGACAAAAATCGGCTCTCCTTTTTTCTCCTTCTCCTCAATATAAGTCAACGGAGAAGTAGCTCCTGTTACAGAACGATATAATATTGAAAAGGTCTTCTCAAATTGTTGTCCTGTTACATCAAAGGTAGACATCTGACGAGGATACCAGTAAAGTGCTTCCTGTTCATAAGCCCCTTGCGGATTAACCGTAGACAAATCTGCTACCAGTTCCTGATAATAAGGGATAATACCGATAGGTGCCTGCCAGTTAGGATTCTGAAAAAGAGTATTATAAGGATCAGCAACAGAATATTCCAAATCATCAACCGATAACCAAGGATTAGATTCCGGACGATCCAGTTCAAAAAATTTATCCATATCACAGGAAGCAAAAAGTGCAATACCGGATAAGGCTATCATCATATTTTTTATCGCTTTCATACTATCAAATATTTAATTAAAATTTAAAGTTAATACCTGCGGAGAATATACGGGTCTGCGGCATTTCACTACCGGAGAATACAGCTCCCTGCGCATTGGCGCCTGTTTGATTCTTTACTCTTACTTCAGGGTCATAGCCATTAAATGAAGTAATGGTGAAAAGGTTGACAGCTGAGACATACACTCTTAAAGCATCAATATTTATTTTCGAGCAGATTCTTTGTGGAAGTGTATATCCTAAAGTCAAATTACGCAAACGTAAATAAGCACTTTTCTCCAGATACTTGGTGTGACCGGCATCATGTTTTATATAAGTTACATTTTGCTTGTCATTTCCATTGTCATCATAATTATATTTATCTTGCCAACGAAGTTGCGGATACTCTGCAATATCTCCCGGTTTCTTCCATGAGTTCTCATAAATATCAGCAGTCACATTATTACGTCCATCTCCTACAAATGATTTTGTATATCTGTGATAATTAAAGGTATAACTGCCTAATGAGAGATAGAACATAAATGATAAATCGAATGCCTTATATTTAAAGTTATTTGTCCAGCCCATATAAACTTTCGGAAGAGCCGTTTTACCTTCCTGAATTATACGATGTTTATTTACGTTTGATTGAGTAGCGGGAATCAATCTTCCGGTTTTCACAGTCTCACCGGTCTTATTGTAACGGTCAAGATCTATTTCATAAATCATGCCGATACCTTTCTCCGGATCAACTCCTGCCCATTCAGCCATAAAATAAGTACCCAAAGCCAGATCTTTCTTCGTGATCGCTCCCGGACGTGTATTGATGATACCGGTTCCTTTTGCATCCACACTTGCATCAAGTGCTGTCACTTTATTCATATTTGTCGTCAAGTTATAGTTCATGTTCCATTCAAAGTCTTTCTTGACCAAAGTAACATTAATATCAAATTCAAATCCCTGGTTATACATCGAACCAACATTGGCCCACATAGAATTATTGTCAGCATTACCGCCGCTATTGGTGATACCGGCGGATGCGGGTAATTGCACACGCATCAACATGTCACTTGTCGTACGACGGTAATAGGCAATAGAACCATTCACTTTATTATCGAACAGCGCATAATCAAGTCCCAAGTCAATACTTTTGTTTTTCTCCCATTTAGCTGCTTTATTAGCAATATTCCATAAGAACATATTCTGCATATTATTGTAATATTGCTTGCTCTTTATACTATACGAATTCTTCGTCACTTCCGAAGGAATGTTCTGATTACCTGTCTCTCCATAGCTACCACGTAACTTCAACAATGAAATAAAACCGGCATTACGCATAAAAGCCTCATCAGAAATAATCCAACCACCTGAAACTGAATAGAAGTCTCCAAAACGATTTTCTTTCACAAACTTAGATGAGCCTTCGCGTACAAAAGATGCTCCAAGTAAATAACGTTGTTTGAACTTATAATCGATACGGTTAAAGAAACTGAATGTGTAACTCTCACCACCTATATAAGCACTGTTATTTCCCAGCATTGTACCAATGATCTTGGGTTCCTGAAACTCACCACTCAAGTTTTTACCGGCAACAACAGCATTATCCGTATAACTCCTATTTGCTTCAATACCCGTTACAATATCCAAACCATGATCCGTCCATTCACGGTTATATTTGGCAAAAGCATGATATTGTTGGGACTTAGTCGTTTTCTTGCTTTTATTACCTTGGTTACCATCTACATTGCCAGTATTCGTAATCAAGCCGGACAACCAATAATCACTTTGTGCCAATCCATACCCATAACTTGCATCTGCACGAACTGAGAGCCCTTTTATCCACTTCAGGTTAACATCCATATATAATGTTGTGCGGAAACTAAAATTCTCACCTGTACTCAACTGATAATCGTTGTCAAGGGTAGCTGTCGGATGCCCATCCGCCATTTGTGGATTCCAATACCCTGTAGGGTCTTCCGGATCATACACTTTGCGCCACGGAAACTTATCAGAAACTATCGCCCATTTATTCGTCGATTTTTTACGGTCGAACTTCAGAAAAGACTGAGTTCCCAAAGTCACAATTCCTTTCTTAAATTCACTATTCAAACGTGCACTGACCGCATTCATGCTCAGCCCTTTCAAGCTGGACTCGTCAGAGCGGTAATTAACAGACGCATAAGTCGTTGAGTTCTCTCCTCCTTGATTCAAGGCCACGTTTATATCGTGAAAATGTCCCATACGAGTCACTAAATCAACCCAGTCCATATCCGTATTCATAGCTTCCTCACGAGTTATCGGAGAAATCCAATTGGAATAATACGGTTCGATAATATCTTTCTGTGGGTCAAGCGGATTTAATCCCACATTAGCACGAGCCTCATCCATTATATCAAAGTATGTCTTCGTACTGGCCAGTCCTAAATCTGAATTAGTGATAGGAGTAATACCGCCTTCATAACGAACGTCAAATTTAAGTCCTCCTTTTTTTCCCTTCTTCGTTGTAACAATGATCACACCATTCGCACCGCGGGAACCATAAATTGCGGTTGCAGCAGCATCTTTCAATACTTCTATTGATTCAATATCATTGGAGTTCACCATCGTAGAACCGCCACCTACAATACCGTCAACCACCCAAAGCGGATCACTCCCCGATGCAATAGAACCGATACCGCGAATCTTTATCTGTGGAGTACTACCCGGCATACCGTCATTCACAACTTGTACACCAGAAGCCAGCCCCTGCAAAGAATTCTCAAAACGACCACCTTGCATCAGCGACATTTCATCACTTTTAATTTTAGAAACAGACCCTATCATGTCACGGCGTTTCTTAGTTCCATAGGCAATCACCACCACATCATCAATCACCACTGAGTTTTCTGTCAATGTGACATCGACAACCCGACGTTTTCCCGGAACAATTTCCTGATTATCAAACCCCATATAACTAAATCGAAGAGGAGAAGAGTCTTTCTGAACAACAATACTATACCGACCATTCATATCAGTAACAGTACCATTCGTTGTACCTTGTTCTAAGACCGAAACACCTACAAGAGGCTCTCCTTTGGGATCAACGACCTTACCAGTAATTGTTGCATTCTGTCCCCAAACAGACAATGTCGGTAAAATAAGTCCAATCATCAGCACCAACAGGAACCGAGATCGTAATCCAATGCGTGTAAATGAATTCATAATAATTAAAAATTTAATAAAGGTTACTTAGTATTGTTTAACTACGGATGCAAAATTAGGCATTAGACAGCACGGCAATTAATACTCATGCTTCAAAATGTATGAGAATAGCATCTTCATTACAACACTGGTTACATTTATATAATACATGTTACATGATACGCAAATTCGAATGATTTATGTCAGTCTCAACCGTCATGTTTTTCATATTTTCTGCAATAATATAAAATACTTCGAATAACTCATGAAACAAATCTCATATATTTTGAAATGCCATTATTAAAAAGATTGGCTAAATCACGGTACTTTTGCACTTATTCTATTTTCAACAATCAATATAATGAAACATTTACTGATCTTATTATTAGCCTGTACGTTTTCCTTTCCCAGCCGGGGGCAAAGTATTATCCAGCTTTCTCCACTCCAAGGAGAGAGGGGCATACAAGCAGCCATCGAAAAAGCATCTATGAACGGAAACTCCATTTTACTTCATGACGGAGACTATATCCTTCATAAAAGCATAGATATAAAAAACTGTAAGAAAGGGATAATAATAAAAGGTAAAAATCCGGGAAAGGTACAGTTGCGATGTGATAAACCCTTGAAAGGAAAACTGAGACCTGTCAAAGATACTCAAACAAAAAGCAGAGTTCACCCGAATGCTCAAGGTATTATTATGGAGATAGACTTATCGGAAATAGGTATCAATGTTTCGTTTTTTCCCGATTTAATGAAAGAGCGGAAGAACTTTCCACAACTCATTTACAACAATGAGCTACTCCCTCTTTCGCGTTATCCCAACAAAGGTTATCTATATATGAAAAGGGTATTGGACAATTTCGGAACAAACGAACAGGGAGGTACTTTTGAATATAGTGATCCGGAACACGGCAAATGGGTGAATGCCGTCAAAAACGGTCTATGGTTTACAGGATACTGGCGTATCCCCTGGCAGGCCTGGACTGTACGTATAAAGGAAATAGACCCGAACAAACAAACTGTCACTCACAGCGTAGGGATAGAAACAAAGGCAGGAAAAGATGTAGGCATATTTGGCGGCATCGGTTCCAAATATCACCGTCCGTACGGTTCGGGAAAAGAAGAATATTATGTAGAGAACCTTCTCGAAGAAATAGATCAGCCGGGAGAATGGTGCATTGATTTTACAACTCAAAAATTATATCTTTTCCCTCCCGAACATTTCGATGAAAACTTGTTGAGTATTGTATCAGACACTACCCCATTGATTAACATTATAAATTCAAATCATATAAAAATAGAAAATATCTCCTTCAAAAATCATTTAGGCGATGGCGTCATCATAAAAAATGCCACAGAATGTCTGATTGCCGGATGTAACTTCAAAAATATATTAGGAGACGCATTAATCATTCAGGGAGGAAAACAAAATAGAATACAAAGCAACAACTTTGAATATATCGGTCGCACCTGTATTGAGGTATCAGGAGGTGACCGAAAAAATCTGATTGCTTGCAAACACTTAATAGAGAACAATTATTTTACCCGTTTTGGTGAAATACAGCGCAGTTATGCTCCTGCTGTAAAACTGGGAGCCTTTACTACAGGAATCGGCATAACAGAAGGCAATGCAGTGGGAATTACCGTCCGGCACAATATGGTACACAACGCTCCCCATGCAGCCTTTATTTATGGAGGAAACAACAACATCCTAGAATATAATGAAGTGTTCGACATAGCTCAGGTCACAGGTGATGTCGGAGCCTTTTATAGTCGTTGGGACTGGACTTCACGAGGCAACGTCTTACGCCACAATTTTATTCATCATTCACCACGAGCTAATGCATTGTATGCAGATGATGGACATGCGGGGGACTCAATTTATAAAAACATAGTTCATCAAGTCGTTTCCGGTACCATTATAGGAGGAGGCCACTGCAATTACGTTCACGATAATCTATATTTTGATTGTAGTGCAGCAGGCATAAGTATTGATGCCCGTGGAAAAAAACGAAATTATAATGCACAAAATCCTGAATTCACCCATTTGTTCGATGTTTTTCGTATTAACAAAGGCAACTGGGACAACATCTTCCCAGGCATAAGTACATTTTTACAAACCGACCATCTGGAATTACCCATTAATAACAGCATAGCAGATAACACATTTATCAACTGCCGTTGCGGATTACGAAAAGAAGGGAAAGATGAAGATTTTCAATATTCATACTTCGGCAGTAATACAGACTTGGTTATTCCCAACTTAAAATTCCGAGAAATATCTATTCTAAAAAGCCTGAAAAATATTCCGAGAGTTAGCTCTATAACAGAATACCAATTAGAGAAATGCGGACTATATATAGATAAATATCGCACTTCCTTACCGGATAGAGTACAATTAATCAATTCTATAAAACAACAAAAAAAGGGTTTTGATTCTATCGAAGATCAACAAGTTACTAATAACAATCAATAATATTATCATGAGAAAACACCTATTTCCAGTCCTTTTGCTAGCGAACACACTGTGGAGTTGCCTGTTTGCTCAAACTCCTATTGTTATGGATATGGTTCATCATAATCCGGGTGAACCTTTTACAAACACATGGTTCAATGAACCGGGGAATTTAGTGCAATATGGTTTTAACGCGCAAGTAGTTAATGAATTTCAATCTGTACATACAGCCATAACATATAGCAGTTTAGACCCGAGAATATGTCCTGCCGGTTCTAAAGAGTGTCTATGGATCGATTCTGTTGCCACCCGCATAGAAAACAAGATCGAAGCTATCCATAAAGCCGGATTGGAAGCATATTACTTTACTGATATCATCGTACTTCCCAAACGCCTGGTGGAAATTTATAAAAATGAAATTTGTGACGCGACAGGACGAATTGACTTCACTCGCCCCAAAACACAAGAGATACACCGAATCATGCTTCAAGAAATATTCAAACGTTTCCCGAAACTTGACGGTCTGGTTATTCGCGTAGGAGAAACTTACTTGCAAAATACTCCTTACCACACTGGCAATGGCCCCATACCCAGAAACGAAAAATCATGGGAACATAATTCTACATATAAAACCGATGGAGGAGAAAAAATACACAGTAACCTAATAAATCTGCTGAGAGACGAAGTGTGCATACGCCAAAATAAAAAAATCTTCTACCGTACATGGGATTTCGGCTACTTCCATATCAATCCCCAATATTACCTTTCCGTAACAAACAACGTTGAGCCTCACCCCAATCTATATCTATGCATAAAACATGTACAGGGGGATTATCACCGAACGTATAAATTCAACCCTACATTAGGAATAGGTAAGCACAAACAAATTGTAGAAATTGAATGTCAACGCGAATATGAAGGCAAAGGAGCATACCCGAACTATATTGCAGACGGTGTACTTAATGGATTTGAAGAATTAAAATCAGACTCCCAGCCTTACTGTTTGAACCAGTTAAAATCAAATCCCAATTTTGCTGGTATTTGGACATGGTCAAGAGGAGGAGGCTGGAGAGGACCCTATATCAAAAATGAATTATGGTGCGACATAAACGTTGCAATATTGGCCAATTGGGCAAACCAGATGTCGTTACCGGAAAAGGAATTATTTAAGAAATATGCCATGGCCAACGGATTCAAAGGAAAAGACATCGAACGTTTTCATCGTCTTTCTCTTTTGTCTGCTGACGCGATTGTCAGAGGAAGAGCTTCTTTAATTCTCCCCATCAATGTATGGTGGACGAGAGATCAATTCATCGGAGGAGAGAAAGAATTGAGACAGAATCTCAAAACTATTATAGAACAAGGACTAACTCATAAAATCATACTAGAAAAAGCCCAAAGTGTTGCTATCTGGAAAGAGATTGTAGCATTAGCCGACAAAATACAAACAGGCAATCCGGAACTAAAGCGTTACTTACAAACTTCCGCCAAATACGGATTACTTTTATATTCAATCTATGAACAGGGTTGGATTATCATGCTCAAAGGCTACGAAGGAGATATAAATGGCCAATATGACACAAAAAGTATTCGTAAAGCCATCGATAATTATGACCGGTTATGGAAAGAATACAAACTATTCGGAGAGACTCATCCGGATTGTGCCACACTTTATGAGCCTTATAGTTTTGACTTTAACAAACCTCCATTGTATCACGATTTAAAACAAGGGCTAAATCCTACTGTAGATAAATACAGAATTATAGATAAACCATAAAAAAACAAGAAAATATGAAGAAGACATTTCTAACCGTGCTGTTATTTTATATTTTCACAGGAATAGCAGCGGCACAAAACCTGTCAAAAACAACAGAATACAATATCTTATTGACAGGAGCCTCATTCGCTTCTCCGCAAAACGGTTGGTTCGAAATCGGTTGTCGCAAACTGAATGCCGAAGCCATTAACCGAGCCATAGGCGGAGAAGCCATAGCCAACACAGCTAATCGAATGGTCAATGGCACCCTCTACTCCAAAGAAGAGCTAGAAGATATTGATGCATTAGTCATTATGCAAGTACATAATAAAGATGTTTATGAAGAACTTCAACTGAAAGATAAATACACGGATTATGAAGTACCATTTGATCGCAGCAATTACGCGGCAGCCTATGATTATGTCATCAAACGTTACCTCACGGAATGCTATGAATTACGTAATGATACTACATCCAAATACTATAATACTCCTTATGGTAAACCTGCAATTATTGTATTATGTACACACTGGCATGATTGTCGCACCGTTTATAATGAAAGTATCAGAAAGCTCGCCGCTAAATGGGGATTTCCTTTAATTGAATTTGATAAATATATCGGATTCTCAAAAAATGTATTACATCCTGTCACTGGAAAACCTTTCAGCCAATTATATTCCACGGATATTCAGGTTACAGAAGGCATAGCTTATGGACATCATCCTATACGGGGCGAACAATCATATATGCAGCAACGAATGGCAGCTATTTTTGTAGATTTAATGACCAGAATTTTACCTATAAAGCACTAAGTATGAAAAGAACTATTATATATACCCTCTTTCTCCTATCTTTCGTTTGTCAACAGACGAATGCGACACATATTGTTCAAAATCAATATAATTCCTCATTAAACCAATCAGAACGTATGTCTTGGTGGACACATGACAGGTTTGGTCTGTTTATCCACTGGGGACTTTACGCTATGCCTGCTCGCCACGAATGGGTAAAAAGCAGAGAAAAAATGTCCGATGAACATTACAACCGTTACAAAAAATTATTTAATCCCGATTTGTATAATCCGGAAGAATGGGCGTATATGGCAAAAGCAGCCGGAGTTAAATATATGGTTTTTACGGCTAAGCATCATGATGGTTTTTGTATGTGGGACAGTAAATATACGGACTATAAAATAACCAATACACCTTATAAAAAGGATATCCTAAAGCCGTTAGTTAATGCTTTTCGTAACGAAGGCATACGTATAGGATTTTATTATTCGCTATTAGATTGGCATCATCCCGATTTCACCATTGACCGTAACCACCCCCAAATGCCACAAACCCCCGAACTCTTGAAAGAATTAAATAAGAACCGTAACATGGCAAAATACAGGGAATATATGAAAAACCAATTAACCGAATTGCTCACTGAATTTGGACAAATTGATGAACTTTTCATGGATTATACGTATGCTGAAGGAGAAAATGGAAAGAATAGTAAAGACTGGGATGCAGAAGGTATTGTTAAATTAGCACGAAAATTGCAGCCACAGATTATTATAAACAACCGCCTCGGACTAACAGAGAATAACCAAGGCTGGGATTACATTACTCCAGAACAATTCATGCCACAACAGTGGCCCACAGTAAACAGCCAACGAGTTCCTTGGGAAACCTGTCAAACATTCTCCGGTTCATGGGGTTACCATCGTGATGAATACAGTTGGAAAAGTGTACATCAACTAATTGTCATGTTAGCCGAAACTGTCAGTAAGGGTGGAAATCTATTACTAAACGTTGGCCCAACAGCAAGAGGTGTTTTTGACGAACGTGCTATAGAACGTTTAAACGGCCTGGCACATTGGATGCGTTTTCATAGTAGCGCCATTTATGGATGTACCGCCGCACCAACTGAATATGCTTGTCCCAACAATTGTATTCTCACATATAACCCCAATACTAACCGACTGTATATACACGTGTTAGAATGGCCATTCAAATCCTTATATCTAAAACAATATAAAGGAAAAATCAAATATGCTCAATTATTGAATGACAATTCAGAACTAAAATTTCGGACTGAAACCCAAAAAGGAAGCCATATGACCGAAAATACAGGAGCTGACGATGTTATCATCACTTTACCTGTAGAACGCCCAAATGTCGAGTTACCGGTTATAGAACTTATATTGGAGTAATCAATAGCACTGGAAAATTAATTATTACTGCATCAAGCAAACATATGCATACTTTTTTATTTTTAATGATGCATCTATTTATAGACGAATTCGGCATGCGCCATTTATCAAATACATGATTATTGATTATGGTAACAAGCTAGTCAAGATATACAAGAGTATGATGGCAGTTTATCCATTCAGCATTATGCAATAACCTGATAAACGAAATCACACGAAAGACAGCTATATTGGACAACCATCTATCGAAAAATCAGTCTATCTTTGTGATATTGATAATTAAAAGTAAATATAGATGCCATGAAAGAAACTTTGCAGATTCCCACTCCCGAAATGCTGGAAAACCCGATAGGTAAAGAACTTTATAATGTATGGGATAATTCTCAGAATACACAATTGCAAGAATAAAAATTATCATGGCTATTCGGAATAGCCTAAATATGTATTCCATACTGATGTTTCACCTCAGCCATCACAAAAGTACTTTCCAACGAACCCAGGCTATCAATCGTACCTAATACATTCAGAATAAACTCCTGATAATATTTCATATTGGGAGCATGAATCTTCAATAAGTAATCATAGCTCCCTGATATGTTATAGCATTCGGTCACTTCGGGAATATCCTGTATGATTCGGGTAAATTCGGCAGCAATATCCCGATTCAGCCGCCTGAGCTTCACACTGCAAAATACCACAAATCCCTGATTCAGCTTTTCCGCATCAAGTACGGCGATATACTTCTTTATATAACCGCCACTCTCGAGACGTTTGAGACGTTCGAATACAGGGGTTGATGACAAACTCACCCGTGCAGCCAGCTCTTTGGTGGTCAGACGGGCGTTCTCTTGCAAAGTACGGAGTATTTGCAAATCTACTTTATCCAGTTTCTCCAATGCACTCATAGAATAATATTCTTCTAAAAGGTGAATTTCAGAAATGAAACAAATCATTCATTCTATATAACGTCACAAAAATAGCATTATTTTCTATACTTTCGTCATATATTGTTCGATAACTCTATATCCAATAAATTTGCAAGAAAATAAACAAGATTATTCAACCTCAAAAACATACGATTATGGCAACAAAGAAATTACACTTCGAGACTTTACAAGTACATGTAGGACAGGAACAGGCAGATCCGGCAACAGATGCCCGTGCAGTCCCTATCTACCAGACTACTTCTTATGTATTTCACAACTCCGCCCATGCAGCCGCACGTTTCGGTCTGCAAGATCCGGGAAATATCTACGGTCGTCTGACTAACTCTACCCAAGGAGTTTTTGAACAGCGTGTAGCCGCCCTTGAAGGTGGAGTAGCGGGTCTGGCTGTCGCTTCCGGTGCTGCCGCTATCACTTATGCATTTGAGAATATCACTCGTGCCGGCGACCATATTGTAGCAGCCAAGACTATCTATGGCGGAAGCTATAATCTATTGGCGCATACCCTACCCAGCTACGGCATCACAACGACTTTTGTTGACCCAAGCGATTTATCAAACTTTGAAAAGGCTATTCAAGAGAATACAAAAGCGGTATTTATCGAGACATTAGGTAATCCGAATTCTAATATCATTGATATAGAAGCAGTGGCAGAAATAGCCCACCGCCACCAAATACCTCTGATTATTGACAACACATTCGGAACTCCATATTTAATCCGCCCCATCGAACACGGCGCAGACATCGTAGTACATTCAGCCACGAAATTCATCGGCGGACACGGGTCGTCACTAGGTGGAGTCATCGTCGATTCCGGCAAGTTCGACTGGGTAGCTTCCGGCAAGTTTCCACAACTCACGGAACCCGACCCTTGCTATCACGGAGTACGCTTTGTAGACGCTGCCGGTCCAGCCGCTTACGCTACACGTATCCGTGCCATTCTGTTGCGCGACACCGGAGCAACTATCAGCCCATTCAACGCTTTCATCCTGCTGCAAGGTCTGGAAACTCTTTCCTTACGTGTAGAGCGTCATGTAGAAAATGCATTGAAAGTAGTGAATTTCTTAAACAATCATCCGAAAGTGAAGAAAGTCAACCATCCGTCATTGGCCAATCATCCTGACCATGCACTGTATCAGCGTTATTTTCCGAACGGTGCTGGTTCTATCTTCACTTTCGAGGTAAAAGGCGGTCAAGAAGAGGCACACCGCTTCATCGACAGTCTGGAGATTTTCTCCCTACTTGCCAATGTGGCCGACGTGAAATCATTGGTGATCCATCCGGCGAGCACGACCCATTCGCAGCTCAATGCACAGGAACTAGCCGAACAGGAAATTTATCCGGGCACCGTACGCCTATCCATTGGAACAGAACATATCGATGACCTGATTGCGGATTTGGATCAGGCACTTGCCAAAATCTAACATTCAATCATTGAAATGGAAGATGATTATCTTTGATTGTTCGTTCTATTTCTTTATAATCAAATATGACATTTCTATTCATATATTTTTCCCATATATAGAATCCTCGCAAGCAACGAATAATCAACCTTTCCCCAATCAATATCATTAAACTCTGATGAAGAATAATCCTCTATCCACGATTGCATGGCGTTAAGAAATTCATCTATTGTCCGATTTTCCCATTCTTCAGAATTTGTCAGGAAACTGCTATTCAGTTCGTCCAAAAATGCCAAAAAGGCTTTTTTGGACGATATTTCTTCGATACGTTTAGAAATACAATCCATAGTCATTTGTTATGATTCAATACTTCGTATTCCATGTGATTCAATATCCATACAATCATTGTTTACCGGAAAGCAAGCAAAAGCCTTGCTTGTTGAACTGATAGTACATTTCGATGCGTTCTGGCGTTTCGTTTTCAAGCAGCAGAAGCAGTTCTTTGGCAAATTCAAGCGTTGCCGAACCGTTTGCCGTCACAATGTTTTTGTCGCAGATCGCTTGTGCATGGACATATCCGTCAGGATGAGTATAGTTGTGACCGCCCCAAAGTTGTAGCTGCTCCAAGCCATTGCCGGTATGCTTGACTGCATTGAGGAATCCGTGTTTTGCCATGAATGAAGCTCCATTACAGATTGCACCGACAATCTTTCCTTTCTCAATGGCTTGTTGAACAATCGGTACAACCAGCTCTGCAACAGGAGTAGTCCAACCAAAACCGCCAATCAGCACTAACGCTGCATAATCATCGGGCATCGTTTCAAACGAATAATCAGGTAAAGTTCGGAAGCCACCGATGGATTTTACTGGCTCCATTGTCGGAGCGACAGCCTTATTGACATATTTCGGATTCTCTTTCAGAGCGAACTCATCAGAGGCTATGGCTTGTGAAAGATATACAATTTCGTGTGCCGCATAATCCGGCAGGAGGATATATAGAATTTCGTTGCTCATAACATCATTTTTCTAACGTTTAAGATACGGGAAGAATCGGCATATCATAATTAATTTCCCTGATGTACTGTAAGTTGCGGGAAAGGGAAGTTGATACCTTTTTCATTGAAGGTTTCGTAAATCGCTTTATTGATATCGAAATAAACACCCCAGTAATCTCCGCTATTTACCCATACACGTGCTACGACATTCACACTGCTGGCGTCCAGCGCGTGAAGAGCCACAAAGGGAGCCGGTTCTTTCAGGATACGTTGGTCAGTAGCAAGAATATCATAAACGATTTTCTGCACTTTCTCATAATCTTCTCCATAATCTACCCCAACAATCCATTCCACGCGACGGGTTTCCTGATTGCTATAGTTGGTTACCACTCCACTACTCATTGCACCATTCGGCACGTAAATCACTTTATTATCTGCAGTAGTCAAAATAGTATGAAAAATCTGTATTTCTTTCACTGTACCGGAAACTCCCTGGCTTTCTATCCAATCTCCCACTTTATATGGCTTAAACAACAATACAATCAAGCCTCCCGCAAAATTCTGCAAATTACCGGATAAAGCCATACCGACAGCCACACCGGCAGAAGCCAACAAAGCAGCAAACGACGTGGTTTCAACGCCAAGAGCACCTACTACAGAAATGATTAACAGTACGGTCAACGTAATATTCACCAAGCTTTTTACAAAAGTCTTGATACTTACATCCACTTTCCTTTTATCCATCAAACGCCCGACAAACTTATTAAGCATAGAGATAAGGAAACGTCCGACGATAAAAACAATGACCGCAATCAGTATACGTTCTCCGGCACGAATGGCAAAGTCTATCAATTGTTGGGTAATCAGCGAGAGTTTGTCCAATCCGTCAGCATTGGCAATCGCTTCTTTCATTAATTTATCTGCGGCCACTTGTACAGAATCCGCAGCTTGTGTTGCTTGTAATAATAGCATAATTAAAATGTATATTAAATGAGTAAACAGTTATATGGCTATTCTAATAAGTTACAAAGTTATATTGTTTTTAGTGAATCTAAAAGTTTTTTTTGCTTTCCTCCTGCAAAAGCTGTATTTTTGTAACCGATTCACTGGTAGGGGTGCCTTAACATGACGGGCTGAGAACATACCCATAGAATCTGATCCGGGTAATGCCGGCGTAGAGAACTAATTAGTAAGCAAGATGAAAAAAGTTGTATGGATGGCCATCGCCTTATCGGGCGTAGGCATCTCTGTTCATGCACAGACGAGTGTAAAGGATAGTATGAAAGTAGTAAACCTACAAGAAGTGCAGGTAGTATCCACGCGTGCCACCGCCAAAACTCCCGTGGCATTCACCAATATAGGCAAAGCAGAATTGAAGAAGGTTAACTTCGGACAGGATATCCCTTATCTGTTAAGCATGACTCCTTCTACACTGACCACATCGGATGCAGGAGCAGGTATCGGCTACACGACTCTTCGTGTGCGCGGAACCGACGGTACACGTATCAACATCACGGTAAACGGCATACCGATGAACGATGCCGAAAGCCATAATCTGTTCTGGGTAAATATGCCCGACTTTTCTTCCTCCGTAAAAGATATGCAAGTGCAACGAGGCGCAGGTACGTCTACCAACGGGGCAGGTGCCTTCGGAGCCAGCGTTAATATGCAGACTGAAGGTGCATCCATGAAGCCGTATGCCGAATTCAACGGTTCATACGGTTCATTCAACACGCACAAGGAAACGGTGAAAGTAGGAACCGGTTTGCTCAATAACCATTGGACGTTTGACGCCCGTCTTTCCAATATCGGTACGGACGGATACATAGACCGCGCTTCGGTAGACCTGAATTCTTACTACCTGCAAGGAGGTTATTTTGCAGAAAACACATCTGTGAAACTGATTGCATTTGCTGGAAAAGAAAAGACATATCATGCCTGGGGATACGCAACCAAAAAGGAAATGGAGGATTTCGGCAGACGCTACAACCCCTGTGGCGAGATGTACACCGACGCCAACGGCAACAAGCATTTTTATGACGACCAAACGGATAATTATCTGCAAAAGAATTATCAGCTTCTCTTCAATCATACTTTCTCGACAGCCTGGAATCTGAATGTTGCCTTGCATTACACCAAAGGCGATGGCTATTACGAAGAGTACAAAGACGACAGATCCCTTATAGAATATGGCCTGAAACCATTCACTATTGATGGAACCGAAATAACCAAAAGCGATTTAGTCCGTCAGAAGAAGATGGACAACAAATTCGGTGGCGGCGTTTTTTCTCTCAATTATACGGTCAACAGGCTGAATGCGTCTCTAGGAGGTGGTTTGAATCAATACCGGGGCAATAACTTCGGAAGAGTTCCCTGGGTGAAGAATTATGTGGGCACTCTATCTCCCGACCATGAATATTACCGCAATAAATCCAAAAAGACCGATGGCAATATTTATCTGAAAGCAAACTACGATCTTACCAGAGGATTAAGCGCGTATGCCGATCTTCAGTATCGACACATCGACTATACCATCGACGGAAACAATGATAAATATGACTGGAGCAAAAATGCCCTGCGTCCACTGGCAGTAGACAAGAAGTTCGATTTCTTTAACCCGAAAGTCGGGTTAAACTGGAACATCACGTCCAACCATCGCGTTTATGCCTCTTTCTCGGTAGCCCAAAAAGAACCGACAAGAAACAATTATACGGATAGCGATCCGGATTCATACCCCAAAGCTGAAAAACTGCTCGACTATGAAGCAGGATATACTTTCGCCAACCAATGGCTGACGACAGGTGCAAACTTCTACTACATGGATTATACCGACCAACTGGTTCTGACCGGAGCTTTAAACGATATAGGTGAAGCACTGACCGAAAACGTGCCGGACAGTTATCGTATGGGAGTCGAGCTAATGCTGGGAATCAAACCGTGTAAATGGTTTCAATGGGACATCAACGCTACATGGAGCAAAAACCGCATCCAAGATTTTGTAGAAAGCCTGCCGGGCTACCACTATAATGACGACGGTAGTTCTACTTCCCTCCCGACTGTTCAGATCAAGCATAAAGACACTCACATCGCTTTCTCACCCGACTTTCTATTTAATAACCGCTTCTCATTTATTTATAAGGGATTCGAAGCAGCTTTGCAATCACAGTTCGTAAGCAAACAGTATATGACAAATGCGGAAGTAGAAGAATTGACTCTTGATAAATATTTTGTCAATAACCTCAATCTGGCGTACTCCTTCCGTCCCAAGAAGGTGTTGAAAGAAGTCACGGTAGGGTTCACTGTGTACAATCTGTTTAATGAAAAATATGAAAACAACGGTTGGGCTTCGAGCGACTACACCGATACGGTGGAGAATCGGAGAAACTATGCCGGATATGCAGCGCAGGCAGGAACAAACGTCATGGGACATGTTTCTATCCGCTTTTAATACCACAGGGCTATGGAAATGAATTTTCTGGAAATATTCGGTACGATTGTCGGTTTAGTCTACCTTTGGTTGGAATACCGGGCAAGTATCTATCTTTGGATAGCGGGGATTATCATGCCTGCTATCTATATCTTCGTATATTACAAAGCAGGATTATACGCTGACTTTGGCATCAATATCTACTATCTGATAGCCGCCGTTTATGGCTGGTTCTTTTGGATGTGGGGACAGAGGAAAGAAAAACAGACTCAATCTGCCCTTCCCATCATACATACACCGTGGAAATGCTATCTTCCGCTTCTGCTGATATTCATCGTTGCCTTTATCGGCATTGCCTGGATACTCATTGAATACACGGACAGCAATGTACCATGGCTGGATAGCTTCACCACGGCACTGAGCATTGTCGGCATGTGGATGCTGGCACGCAAATATATCGAACAATGGTTTGCTTGGATACTTGTAGACATCGTTTGTTGCGGACTGTATATTTATAAAGACCTTTATTTTACTTCTGCTTTATACGGACTTTACTCCATTATAGCTATCTTTGGCTACTTTAAATGGAAAAAAATAATGAGCATACAATGATAAACGAAGACTATATGCCCGAAGCCGTGATATTGGCTAACGGTGAATATCCTACTCACACTCTTCCTTTGCGAATGTTGGAAGAAGCTAAATTCGTAGCTTGTTGTGACGGTGCAGCCAATGAATATATCTCTCGTGGACATACACCGGACGTGATTATCGGTGACGGTGATTCTCTTTCACCGGAATATAAAGAACGTTTCTCTTCTATCGTACACCAGATAGCCGACCAGGAAACGAACGACCAAACCAAAGCTGTTCACTTTCTGCAAGAGAAAGGATTCCGTAAGATTGCCATTGTCGGAGCTACCGGCAAACGGGAAGACCATACACTGGGAAATATCAGCCTGCTGATTGACTATATGAAAGAGGGCATGGAAATAAGGACAATTACGGACTACGGTGTATTTATGTCTGTGAACGGTACACAGACATTCGAGTCCCATCCCGGACAGCAGATTTCGATTATCAATTTCGGAGCAAAAGGATTAAAGGAGGAAGGATTGGTTTATCCGCTCAGTGACTTCACCAACTGGTGGCAAGGTACGCTGAATGAAGCAACAGCCGATGAGTTTACCATTCATTGTACAGGAGAGTATTTGATATTCCTGGCTTTTGTGTAAACTACATTTAAACGGCAGACTTGTACCAAGCCATTGTCAAAGCAGTGCCACCCTGTTGGCACAGCCGTGACACCTCAATGGCACGACCATGCCAATAGAGTGGCACAAACTCCTTAATGGAAAGATGAAGATCAGAGCGAAAGCAGATACTTCTTAAAGTCTGCAAACTCTTTCGTCATTTGGAGACTCTTCTTCTCACCTTTCATAAACTCCTGCAATTTGGCAGGTATTTCCACCGTTTCACCAATGATACTTTCTACTGTTTCGAGGAACTTGGCAGGATGGGCTGTTTCGAGGAATACACCTGTTTCGCCCGGTTGTAAACCTTCTGCCAATGCACGATAGCCACATGCCCCATGAGGGTCGAGCAGATAATGGTGTTCTTTCCAAGTCTCTTTCACAGTTTCACGGATTTGTTCGTCGGTATAGGTAGTTCCCGAAATCTCGGCGGAGATAGCAGCATGAGAACCTTTATACAAATCGAGTACACGGGCAAAGTTGCTCGGGTCGCCTACGTCCATGGCATTAGCGATGGTTGCAATAGACGGACGCGGGTTGTATTCGCCTGTTTGCAGATATTGGTAGAATATATCGTTACGGTTATTAGCCGCAATGAAACGTTTCACTGGTAATCCCATTTTCTTACCGAACAGACCGGCAGTGATATTTCCGAAGTTTCCGCTAGGAACGCAGATTACTGCATTGTCAGCTTTTCCGGCACGCTTCAACTGGGCATAAGCGTAGAAATAATAGAATGCTTGCGGCAGGAAGCGGGCAACGTTGATAGAATTGGCGGAAGTAAGGGAAAGATGTTCGTTCAGTTCCTTATCCATGAAAGCCGATTTCACCAATGCCTGACAATCATCGAATGTTCCGTCCACTTCGAGGGCGGTAATATTCTGTCCTAATGTGGTGAATTGCTTTTCCTGTATTTCGCTCACTTTTCCTTTCGGATAAAGTACATATACATGAATACCTTCCACACCTAAGAAACCGTTAGCCACCGCACTTCCCGTATCACCGGAAGTGGCTACCAGCACATTGACATTCTTCTGCCCTTCTTTCTTAATGAAATAACCAAGCAGACGCGCCATAAAACGCCCCCCCACATCCTTGAAAGCCAATGTCGGACCGTGGAAAAGTTCGAGTGAGTAGATATTCTCCGATACTTTCACCAAAGGCACATCGAAACTTAAAGTGTCATACACAATCTGTTTCAACGTATCGGCAGGAACGTCCTCACCGAAGAAAGCATCGGCTACACGATAAGCAATCTCCTGGAAGGACAAGCTTTCAATCGAATCGTAAAAATCTTGTGGAAGCGGTTTGATGGACATAGGCATAAACAGCCCTTTATCGGCAGCAAGCCCTTTCACTACCGCTTCTTGCAGTGAAGCATTAGGCGCTTGCTTATTTGTACTATAATAAATCATAATCGGATGCGTTATTTCATGAACTCTTTTATAAACTCGTCTTCTTTCAGCAGACCGTAGCTACCGCTACAAGCCGCCACTTCGTCATACGTCTGTACTTCGTCCGGTTCGATACCCGGATACCAGATAAGGAACGGGATAGGGTCGGCAGTATGCGTACGAAGCTCGCAAGGAGTGGGATGGTCGGGCAATACGGCTATCGCCACAGGCTCGTCCCAGTCTTTCACAGCTTCATAGATAGGGCCTACGGCACGTTTATCGAGATTCTCGATAGTCAGGAGTTTCAGGTCGATGTCCCCTTCGTGTCCCGCCTCATCACTGGCTTCGATATGCAGATAAACAAAGTCGTCCGTCTTTAAGGCTTCCAAAGCGGCGGCTACTTTGTTTTCATAATTCGTATTATAAAGTCCGGTGGCTCCCTCTACTGCGATGCGGCGTAAGCCTGCATAGTAACCGATTCCGTTTATCAAGTCTACAGCAGAGATAACCGCTCCTTTCTTCACCTGCGGGAATGTTTCGGAGAAGGTAGGCATCTGCGGACGGTAACCGGGACTCCAAGGCCAAATGCTGTTTGCAGGGTCTTTGCCTTCGGCCATACGTTTCAGATTCAACGGATGGTCTTTCAACAATTCCTGTGATTTCAGAATCAGGTCATTAATCAAGTCTGCCGTCTCTTGAGCTTCCGGCACCAATGGTTTCACCATTAGCGGACGGAAAGGCTTCAAAGGCACATCGTGCGGTGGAGTACAGTCCAGTTCCTTGTTTCCTCCTTTAATAACTAATAGATGACGATACTGGACTCCCGTATGAAAACGCACGCGGTCGTTGCCCAGTTTCTCTTGCAGATATTGGATTAATACGTCCGCCTCTTCCGTAGAGATATGTCCCGAAGAGTGATTCTTCAGAATCTCCCCTTCCACACAAATCAGGTTGCAACGCATCGCCATCTCTCCCGGCTGCAGGTCTACACCGATACTCGCCGCTTCGAGCGGACCGCGACCTTCGTACACTTTCGGAAGATTATATCCCAATACGGACATATTGGCCACCTCACTACCCGGATGAAAGCCTTCGGCAACGGTATGCAACCGTCCGACACGCCCCATGCGGGCTAATTTATCCATATAAGGCGTCTTTGCATATTGCAGGAGCGTCCTATCCCCTAATGACTTCACCGGCCAGTCGGCCATTCCGTCTCCCAATATGATAATATGTTTCATAAGGCGTTAAACGTTTGCGATGCTCATAATATCGGCAAATACTCCGGCAGCAGTCACGCCTGCACCTGCACCGTATCCCTGAATCATCATCGGATATTCTTTATAACGTTCCGTAGTCAGCAGGATGATATTGTTGCTGCCTTCCAAGCCGTAGAACGGATGGTTGGCTCCCACTTCCTGCAAACCGACAGAGGCTTTTCCATCCTCCAGTTTGGCTACAAAACGCCAGTGTTTATTTTCTTTTTCGAGTACTTGGCGACGGGCTTCAAAATCAGCGTCAAGGCTCGGAACACGTTTCCAGAAGTCATCCAGAGAACCTTCGAAGAAATCGTTCGGGACAAAGAGATTCTTCTCTACATCTTCCTGTTCGATGCGGTATCCGGCTTCGCGTGCCAGAATCACCAGTTTGCGGATGACGTCCTTACCACTGAGGTCAATACGTGGGTCGGGTTCGGAATAACGTTCTTCCTGCGCCATCTTGATGGTACGGCTAAAAGGAATATCGGCGCTGATTTTATTGAAGATGTAATTCAATGTACCCGAAAGTACGGCTTCAATTTTCAATATCTTGTCGCCACTATGAATCAAGTCGTTGATTGTATTGATAATCGGAAGTCCCGCACCTACGTTTGTTTCGAACAGGTACTTCACGCCACGTTGACGGGCAATCGTTTTCAGGTCGCGGTAGTTCTCATAAGCCGAAGAAGCAGCAATCTTGTTGGCGGCTACAACGGAGACGTTATGTTCCAGCAAATCCTTGTAGAGCGATGCTATGTCGGGGCTTGCCGTACAGTCTACAAATACGGAATTGAAGATATTCATGCCGACTATTTCGTCACGGATAGTCTGCAGGTTGCTGTCCTTACCTTTCTCTTTCAGTTCTTCGCGGAAGTTGGCAAGGTCGAACCCTTCACGGCTGAACATCGCTTTAGCTGCATCAATGATACCTACCACATGAAGTTTCAGCCCGTTCTCCATCATCAGTTTTTGCTGCTGGCAACGAATCTGCTCTACCAGGCTGCCACCCACCGTACCGATACCGCAGATAAAGAGGTTCAATACCTGATATTCGGACAGGAAGAAAGAGTCATGAATCACGTTCAGTGATTTGCGCAAGGATTTGGAATCGACAACAAAAGAGATATTTGTTTCCGAAGCACCTTGTGCACAAGCGATTACGTTGATACCGTTGCGTCCCAACGTACCGAATAGCTTACCTGCGATGCCCGGTGTATGCTTCATATTCTCGCCTACGATAGCAACCGTAGCCAGATTTCTTTCCGCAAGAATCGGAGAGATTTCCCCCATTTCAATTTCCTTGGCAAATTCTTCGTTCAGCACTTCGCAAGCCAGGTCGGCATCGGCATTACGCACACCGATAGAAGTACTGTTTTCCGATGAAGCCTGAGATACGAGAAACACACTGATTCCGTTCTTTGCCAGCGCTTTAAAGATACGGTAGTTGACACCGATTACACCTACCATACCGAGTCCCTGAACAGTAATCAGGCTCGTATCGTTGATGGAAGAAATACCCTTAATGGCTTTGCAATGCGGATTGGAAACTTCCTGTTTGATGATAGTTCCTACTCCGTCGGGATTGAATGTATTCTTTATTATAATAGGTATATTCTTGTGGCATACCGGATAGATGGTCGGCGGATAAACGACTTTCGCACCGAAGTTACAAAGTTCGGTTGCTTCTACGTAAGTCAGTTCGGCAATCGTGTAGGCCGTTGAGATGACACGCGGGTCGGCAGTCATAAAACCGTCTACATCCGTCCATATCTCCAGGCTATTGGCATCGAGTGCTGCGGCAATAATGGCAGCCGTATAGTCGGAACCGCCACGACCGAGATTCGTTACATCTCCCGACATCTTGTCAGAAGAGATGAATCCGGGCACTAACGATACTTTCGGAAGTGAGTTGAAAGCCTCTTTCACCAGTTTATTAGTCAGTTCCGCATCCAGCGTATGTTTATTATGCTTCTTTTCCGTCTTGATAAAAGTGCGCGAATCGAACCATTGTGCCCCTTCAATCAGTTCGGCAACGATAATGGATGAAAGACGTTCTCCATAGCTGACAATTGTATCCGATGTCTTCGGTGAAAGGTCTTTAATCAGATAGATTCCCTGGAAAATGTCTTTCAACTCGTTCAGCAGTTCGCCAATCTGACGTTGCAACGAAGTTTGTTTTTCTCCGGCAGGAATCACTTCCTTAATCATCTCCACATGGCGGTAAACGATTTCGCGGAACTCGCCTTCATAGGCCGAATCTCCCACTGCCGCCATCTTCGATGTGTTTATCAATTTGTCAGTGATGCCCCCCAATGCGGAAACAACTACAATTACCGGCTCTTTAGCCGACTCTACGATTCTCTTTACGCTTAAAATGCTGTTCACGGAACCTACGGACGTTCCGCCGAATTTCATTACTTTCATGAAGATACTTATTTAAATGCAATGCCCTGTGTATAGTTTTACAGAACGATTGGTTGTTTACGAATAAAATTGAATTTGAATTTTGCCTGTTTATACAAGCGTGAATCACGTAGATACACAAAACTATCCATCAACCCCTAAGGGTCATGGTACACATCGATGTGACTGTATGTGGATAGTACTTCATCATAGTCCTGTTTCTACTCTTGTTTTTGATAAGTGTCGCAAAAGTAATAATAAAAACGTTCAATCTATCACTTTTTCCCGTTTTTTTCTGATAAAAAGTATATTCCTCATTCTTTCCGCCTTGTGTTTCCTCTTTACTTTTATGACATTTTGCTATTAATATATCATTTATATTATTATATTTGCGAAAACGAACGCAGAAATCAGCTTATGAACCCGTTAAAAACTTCCGTATTGTTAATATATACCGGTGGAACAATTGGAATGATTGAGAACACCGTGACAGGCGCATTGGAGAATTTCAATTTCGAACAACTCCAGAAGCACGTCCCCGAATTGCAAAAATTCAACTTCCCGATTGATACGTATCAGTTCGACCCGCCTATGGACTCTTCGGACATGGAACCGGATATGTGGCGGAAGCTGGTTCACATCATCCATGAGAATTACGACCGTTATCAGGGCTTTGTCATTCTGCACGGCACGGACACGATGGCGTACACTGCTTCCGCACTTAGCTTTATGCTGGAAGGGTTGGACAAGCCTGTCATCCTGACGGGTTCGCAACTCCCTATCGGGGTGCTCCGCACGGACGGAAAAGAAAATCTGATGACGAGTATAGAGATTGCCATCGCTCAAAATAAAGAAGGAAAAGCGCTCGTTCCGGAAGTCTGCATTTTCTTTGAGAATCATTTGATGCGGGGGAACCGCACGACGAAAATGAATGCCGAGAACTTCAATGCGTTCCGGTCTTTCAATTATCCGGTGTTGGCGGAAGCGGGGATTCATATTAAATATAATAATGTACAGATTCATGTGAACGGGGAAGAACGGGAACTAAAACCTCATTATTTATTGGATACGAATGTGGTGGTATTGAAACTATTCCCCGGAATTCAAGAGAATGTGGTAGCCGCTACTTTAGATATAAAAGGACTGAAAGCCGTTATTCTCGAAACGTACGGTTCGGGCAACGCTCCCCGGAAGGAATGGTTTATCCGTCGGCTTTGCCAGGCTAGCGCACGTGGAGTCGTGATTGTCAACGTGACACAATGCAACGCGGGGATGGTAGAGATGGAACGTTACGAAACGGGATACCAGTTATTGCAGGCGGGCGTCGTCTCCGGTTATGACAGTACGACCGAGTCGGCTGTCACTAAATTAATGTTCTTGTTGGGACATGGATATACACCGGATGAGGTGCGCGACCGGATGAACCGGTCGATGGCGGGAGAGATTACATTATAGAATTCACCTATTTCTATTAGACAGGGATAACTTATTTCTAATAAATTATCCCTATTTTTGTACCCTACAATAAAGGAAAGAATTTCGATGGCAAAAGAGAAGACCGTATATGTATGCAGTAACTGCGGACAAAATTCACCGAAATGGGTGGGTAAATGTCCGTCGTGTGGAGAATGGAATACGTATGTAGAGGAAATCGTACGGAAAGAACCGACCAACCGCCGACCGGTATCGGGCATTGAGACACAGAAACCCAAACCTGTTACCCTCAGCGAAATAATAGCGGACGATGAACCGCGTATCGACATGCACGATGATGAACTGAACCGCGTGTTAGGTGGCGGTCTTGTGCAAGGTTCTTTAGTCTTGATAGGCGGCGAACCGGGAATCGGCAAATCGACGCTCGTCATGCAGACCGTACTGCATATGCCGGAGAAGAAGATTCTCTATGTATCCGGCGAAGAAAGCGCGCGCCAACTGAAACTTCGTGCCGACCGCCTTTCCGATGTTTCCAGCGATTGCTTTATTGTCTGCGAGACTTCGCTCGAGCAGATTTACGTACATATCAAGAATACGAATCCCGATTTGGTCATTATCGACTCTATACAGACTATTTCAACTGAGAGTATCGAATCGTCTCCCGGAAGCATTGCACAAGTTAGAGAGTGCTCCGCTTCCATTCTCCGTTTTGCCAAAGAGACACATACACCGGTATTGCTTATCGGACATATTAATAAGGAAGGAAGCATAGCAGGTCCTAAAGTACTGGAGCATATCGTCGATACTGTTCTCCAGTTTGAAGGCGACCAGCATTATATGTACCGTATTCTACGCAGCATCAAGAACCGTTTCGGTAGTACGGCAGAACTGGGTATTTATGAAATGCGGCAGGACGGATTGCGTCAAGTAAGCAATCCGTCGGAGCTATTGCTAAGTCAAGACCACGAGGGAATGAGCGGAGTGGCCATCGCTTCTGCCATTGAAGGAATACGCCCGTTCCTGATTGAGACACAGGCTCTGGTAAGTTCCGCCGTTTACGGAAATCCCCAGCGTTCGGCAACCGGTTTCGATTTGAGAAGAATGAATATGCTACTGGCAGTTCTCGAAAAGCGGGTCGGCTTCAAGCTCGCACAAAAAGACGTATTCCTGAATATAGCCGGCGGACTGAAAGTGAATGACCCGGCTATCGACCTACCGGTTATCAGCGCTATCCTTTCTTCAAATATGGACGCGGCTATCGAACCGGAAGTCTGCATGGCGGGAGAAATCGGGCTGTCGGGCGAAATCCGCCCCGTGAACAGGATAGAGCAACGTATCGGAGAAGCGGAGAAATTAGGTTTCAAACGTTTCCTGTTGCCGAAATACAATTTGCAGGGCATCGATACGAAAAAGTTAAAGATAGAACTAGTACCTGTCAGAAAAGTAGAAGAAGCGTTCAGAGCCTTATTCGGATAAGATAGTGATTTATTATATATCAGTTTTATCCATTTTATAATCAAAAGCAACAAGAATCAGATGATACAAGAATACCAACTTCGCGTCCTTCCCGAAATCGCAGCCAACGAACAGCGGCTGAAAGAATATCTCTCCAAAGAAAAAGGAATCAACCTGCGTGACCTCAATGCTACCCGAATCTTGAAACGAAGCATTGACGCACGCCAACGGACTATATTTGTCAATCTAAAGGTGCGGACGTATATCAATGAAATGCCTAAAGAGGATGAATATGAACATACCCTATATAATAATGTAGAAGGAAAGCCGCAAGTCATTGTAGTAGGTGCAGGTCCCGGCGGATTATTCGCAGCCTTGCGTCTTATCGAACTCGGTTTGCGCCCTATTATCGTAGAACGGGGGAAAGATGTGCGCGAACGGAAAAAGGACTTAGCACAAATCAGCAGGGAGCATACGATAAACCCAGAATCGAATTACAGCTTTGGTGAAGGGGGAGCGGGAGCTTATTCGGACGGAAAACTCTACACCCGCAGCAAGAAAAGAGGAAATGTAGACAAGATATTCAATGTATTTTGCCAACATGGAGCGTCCACTGCGATATTGGCAGATGCGCATCCGCATATCGGGACTGATAAACTGCCGCGTGTCATTGAGAATATGCGGAATACAATCATCGAATGTGGCGGCGAAGTCCATTTCGAGACTCGAATGGATGCACTAATCATAGAAAACAACGAAATAAAAGGCATCGAAACGAATACGGGAAAAACATTTCTCGGCCCTGTCATTCTGGCTACAGGACATTCCGCAAGAGATGTTTACCGCTGGCTGGCAGCAAACGACGTCACAATTGAAGCAAAAGGAATTGCCGTCGGTGTCCGTCTGGAACATCCGGCAATGCTAATTGACCAAATACAATATCATAACAAGAACGGAAGAGGAAAATACCTGCCCGCCGCCGAATACAGCTTCGTAACCCAAGTAGAAGGCAGAGGAGTATATAGCTTCTGTATGTGTCCCGGCGGATTCATCGTCCCTGCCGCCAGCGGACCGGAACAAGTAGTAGTAAACGGCATGTCTCCTTCCAACCGTGGTTCACGTTGGAGTAACTCGGGAATGGTTGTAGAAATACAACCGGAAGATTTGATAAGTGGAGAGTGGAGAATGGAGAGTGGAGAGTTGGCTGCGCAGCAGAACGAGCAGTTATTAGCCATCAATCCTTCATTAAGTAACTCTCAACTCTCAATTCTCAATTCTCAACTTCTTCCCATCCTTCACTTTCAGGAAGATTTGGAACGTCAGTGCTGGCTGCAAGGTGGCAGACGGCAGACGGCTCCGGCACAACGCATGTTGGATTTCACCCGCAAGAAATTAAGCTATGACCTGCCCGAATCCTCTTATGCTCCGGGGTTGATTTCTTCCCCACTCCATTTCTGGATGCCGGAGTTTATCAGCAAGAGATTATCCCTCGGTTTCCAACAATTCGGACGTAGCAGTCATGGATTCCTCACTAATGAAGCGGTGATGATTGGAGTAGAGACACGCACTTCTTCTCCTGTCCGCATCGTACGCGATAAAGAGACATTGCAACACGTGACTGTCCGCGGATTGTTCCCCTGCGGGGAAGGCGCAGGCTATGCCGGCGGCATTGTTTCTGCCGGAGTAGACGGCGAACGATGTGCGGAAGCGGCAGCCAACTATTTAAATCATTAATCAAAGCCATAAGCTGATGAAGCCTCAACCCGAAATAGCAATTGTAGAATCAAACACTCTCACTTGTCTTGGTCTGAAAGGCATTTTAGAGGAAATGATTCCCATGGCAACTATACGTATTTTCCATAGTTTCAGCGAACTAATGGATGATACCCCGGATATGTATGCCCATTATTTTATTTCCGCACAAATCTATGTGGAACACAACACCTTCTTCCTTCCCCGGAAACGGAAAACCATCGTACTTGCAAGCGACAGCCCGCAATTCCAACTATCCGGTGTCCCTGTACTCAATATTCACGAATCAGAAGAAGAATTGGTAAAGAGCATATTAAAGCTCCATCAACACGCCCACCACAACGGTTATCCGGTGAAAGACATGCCGCCTATGCCCCCAATAACACCGCATCAGGAGATTTTGTCTGCCCGTGAGATTGAAGTGCTTGTACTGATTACAAAAGGATTAATCAACAAGGAAATAGCAGACAAACTGAATATCAGTCTGACTACCGTCATCACCCACCGGAAGAATATCACCGAGAAATTAGGAATCAAATCGGTATCCGGACTGACTATTTACGCCGTAATGAATGGGTATATTGAAGCTGACCGAATCTGATTCCTTAAAAAATAAATCATAATCCTAATAAATGAGGATTGCCCGACTCATATATTTGCCGTTACTTTGCACCAGACAAATTAACTGCGAATGAAGACAAAGAATATGATGCTTGCCCTCGCTCTCCTTACGACAGGGACCGTATGGGCCGAAGATTTTCCGAAAGACTCACTGAAAGTAGTGGACATAGAAGAAGTGGTAGTAATCGCCACTCCGAAAGAGAACCGTAAACTGCGCGACTTGCCTGTAGCCGCCACCGTTTTATCGCAAGAGAACATGCGTGCCAACCAAGTCAACTCCGTAAAAAACCTGACGGGCATTATCCCCAACTTATTTATCCCGGATTATGGTTCCAAACTGACAACTTCCATCTATATCCGTGGAATCGGTTCACGTATCAACACCCCGTCCGTAGGGCTTTATGTAGATAATATCCCCTACATAGACAAGTCGGCATTCGACTTCAACTATTGCGACATCGAACGTATCGACGTGCTTCGCGGTCCGCAAGGAACATTATACGGTCGCAACACGATGGGTGGGCTTATCAAGGTGCACACCAAATCTCCTTTCACTTATCAGGGAACTGATATACGAATGGGCGCAGCAACTTATAACAACTATAATGTTTCACTCACGCATTACCACCGCATATCCAACCGCTTTGCTTTCTCTACCGGTGGCTTTTACGAACATACGGGCGGCTTTTTTGAAAATTCAGCGCGAAACAACGAAAAGGTCGACAAAAGCAATGCCGGCGGCGGACGTTTCCGTGGTATCTATCTGCCGACATCGAACCTGAAAATAGATATGACGCTTAGCTATGAGTATAGCGACCAGGGCGGCTATCCCTATTATTATACTGGGATTACCCAAAATGCCATAGACAAAGCTAAAGAAAAAGGCAAAGAGCTTACAGAAGACCGGGCTGATTACATCGGCAAGATTTCATATAACGACCGTAGCAGTTACCGCCGTGGGTTACTCAACACGGGTGTTAATATCGAATATCAAGCTCAAAACTTTATATTGAGTGCAGTAACAGGTTATCAAAACTTGAAAGACCGTATGTTCCTCGATCAAGATTTCACAGAAAGAGACATCTTCAATATCGAACAAAAGCAAAAGGTCAACACTATTTCTGAAGAAATTGTATTGAAAGCCAAGCCGGGAAAAAGATGGCAATGGGCTACAGGAGCTTTCGGATTTTATCAGTGGCTGCATACCACAGGTCCTGTTTTGTTCAAAGAAGAAGGAGTGAAAACAATGATCGAAGACAATGCGAATATAGCTTTTGCAGGATTACCTGCCGGAACCCCAAGCATGAATATGACCATACATAACCCGACATTGAATGTCGGTGGAACATTTGACACTCCTACCCTAAGTGCTGCCATCTACCACCAATCTACCTTCAATGACCTGTTTGTTGAAGGTCTCTCCTTCACCGCAGGACTCCGACTTGACTACGAAAAGATGAGTATGAAGTACAACTCGGTCAGCACTCCTGTTGACTTTGACTTTAACCTAAAAAGGGGACCTATGATGTCCCTTAGTGATAATATGCAAGCTCCAACTTCCTTCATAGGGAAACTATCAACTGACTATTTGCAGCTTCTGCCTAAATTTGCTATCCAGTATGAATGGAATAAGCGCAACAATGTCTACGCTACTGTCTCCCGCGGATACCGTTCAGGTGGATACAATATACAAATGTTCTCAGATTTATCCCAAACGGAAATGAGCCGTTCTATGATGAACGCCATCATGGAAAGTCCTAAACTCGGGCAGGATCCAACATATGGCCCCATATTTGAGAGAATGTTAAAACCCCGAATACCGGAAGAACCTAACGTCAAGACTTCCACCACCTACAAACCCGAATACTCATGGAATTATGAAGTAGGAAGTCACCTTACACTGTGGGAAGGTAAGCTATGGGCAGACTTCGCGGTATTCTATATGGATACCCGTGACCAGCAACTCTCCCAATTTGCAGAAAGTGGTTTGGGACGTATCACCATCAATGCCGGAAAGAGCCGTAGCTATGGTGCAGAAGCTTCTCTTCGTGCCAGTATTACACAAGAACTTAGCTTGAATGCAAGTTATGGATACACATATGCCACTTTTACAGACTATATAATCAGAGAAGAAAAAAAAGACGGTAATATTGAAAAAAACTATAATGGCAAATACGTTCCTTTCGTCCCCAAACATACCCTGAATATCGGTGGAGAATATGCCATCACTTGCAGTCCGCACTCCATCTTCGACCGTGTAGTATTCCAGGCAAATTATAACGCTGCCGGACGCATCTACTGGACAGAACAGAATGACGTCAGCCAATCTTTTTACGGCACATTGAACTGGAGAACAAATCTCGAAATTGGAGATGCCATGATTAGTTTCTGGGCACGCAATTTCCTGAATAAAAACTATGCAGCGTTTTATTTTGAAACAATGAACAAAGGATTCATGCAGAAAGGACGTCCGGCACAATTCGGGATAGACCTTCGATGCCGGTTCTAAAATCCCTGAGCACTCCATTGACATCATAGATGTGACTGCGGTTCATCAATTTCACCTGATTCTTGAAATACTGATGAATAAAGCGTAGCGGGTGAAAGCTAGGAATAAACAAAGGTGAAATCGTTCAATATCGGTTTCACCTTTGTTTTTCAAAATATCCCTTGAGATAAAACAAATATCATTATAGCTAATCCGGATATGCTTATAGCAAATTCACTGTCAGGTATTAATAGATGAACTATCAGATATTAACAGTCTGGTCGTCAAGTATTAACTATCTGGTAGCAAGGTGTTAATAGTTGAGTTACAGGATATATAGATTTAGCACGGTGGGCATATATGGGCAATACGGTGGATCTATATACCGAACACATTGGAGCTATATGCCCAGCAACCGATATAAATAACTTCAATAGATGAAAGCAATAACAAGAGGCTTCACCTTATTTTACTCCACGCTTTCACCTGTAACATTCTTATTTACAATGATTTCAATTATAAGATGGAATCGGTGAAACTTACGAATCAAAAGTTGATGGAACTTATACAAATCAGTAGGAGAAAACAAACTTTCATTCATTCCCGTACAACCATAGCAGTTCGTATCTTCTGGTAAGCGATGCGCTCTGTCCCGTTCTTTACATAAATGATGCCACAACGCTGAAAGCCATGTTTCTCCAGAATATGCTGCATGACTTTATTATCTCGATGCGTATCCACCCGGATATTCGCCATACGTTCAAAGCACCAGTTCAGGCAGGTTTCCGCCACCCCTTTTCTTGAACCGTTCGTCGCCAACCGATGAACTACTCCGTAAGGTTCATCATTGAGCCACGCTCCTTCATAAATATGCTGATAAGTAGGGTCATCCTCCAGTATAAAACAAAAAGTTCCCAATATTTCGCCTTCCTCATCCGCGCATACGAAGCTATGACCGTCTTCTATTTCCTGACGGATAAATGCTTCGGACGGATAGCCGTCAATCCATTGAGTTGTATTCCCTGTCGAACGCATAAAAGCGCGGGCATAGTCATAAATCTCCATTACTAAAGGAAGCTCTCTCAATTCGGTAGCACTGATATTCATCATATAAAAAGTTATTCGGAAATGAAATAGATAATAGAATTATTCATTGATTGCCCCGCAATGCGGGCACACACCCTTCTCTTTCAATTTCTCCCCACAATGTCCGCAACGATATTTATAGCCACTATTCCGATGCACTTTCTTCGCAAAAACAAGAATGAAAAGAGCAAGGAATAAATAACCTACATAGATATGAACCATCAAAATAAAGAAGAAATAACAAAAGATACAACAGGACATCAGCCCCAACAAATAAAAGATTGCCGCCGCCGGAGTCAACTGGCGGAACAAATCATCAAGCACTGCCAATGCGACAATTAAGAACAGCCATATACTCAGCAAAAAGACTGAAAGAATAAAAGGAACTTTAAAAGGCGACAAGGTAGGATTGAAGTAAAAATGCTCCCATGTTTCCGGTGTAAAGACCTGCATGGACTCATATACCGTTGCACTGAAAGCCATCAACAGACAGAGAAATAACGGATAAACGCTGTCAATATCATTAAAATACACCATCTGCAACTGTTTCCGACGGAAAGCGCGAAGCAGATAGACACCGACAAACAGCGCAAAGATAACCACAAAATAGGAAGCATGGGTATCACTGAACAGATGAATAGCCTGCGAGATACTATCCGTAGGTACAAAAGATTGTTTCAACTCCACCTCACGTATCCATCCTTGTTCGTCCTGTGTATGTGCCAGCTTCACCCAAATACTATCTACACTATCGGCAGGATGCACGGCAAATTCGGCTACCACCACGCGGTCACCCTGATAAAGCTTGATATACGTATCCTTGATAGGCAGGCACTCCAACGAAATGGAATCCTCCGTTAATTCCAGATTCGTGTTCCAGGTATAGTGGCGTTCATAAAGGTAATTTAGAGAGTCTTTTGTTTTCTCCGACATCTCTTCGGAAGAAAGGTCGGGACGGGCATAATAACAAGACGAGAAGAAAAACAACAGAATCACCACAGAGGGTACGAAGGACACAAAGGAAAACAGCTTCTCCCACCAACCATTCAAAAAAACGGTTTCGGGAAAAAGCCCTGAAACTCTGTGTCCTCCGCATCCTCTGCGATGAATTATTCTCATTGCGCCGCTTTTACTTTCATTTGACAATTCTTGCAATCGAACTCAAGGCTGAAGCGTTTGCCATCGTTCGATACCAGATAATAGGGTTCTTTATAAGGTGAACTCACCCGCTGGTGGATAGGACACCATCCCATGCTATAACGCAAACAATGTTTGCAGAACATCAGTACCGCATCTTCCACCGCTTCTTTCTCATAAGCCATGGCAACACGCTGCACTCCATGTTCTTCATAGAAAGAAGCCGCACGACTGTTCATCACATTTCCCAGATAAGTCAATGACATTTGAGGAAAAGCATGCTGGGTCTGTTTCCACACTGCCAACTCCTGGCGGTAGTTTATCCGGCGGGCAGCTATCAGCTTATCTGTTGCCTGCCGGCGGAAATCAGCCAATACCGATGCAGGCAGAAACCAGTTTTCCGCAAACGAGATTTCTATCTCTTTCGCTTCGAAAGGTGTATTCCCTAATTTGGCAAGCTGTATTTTCAGGTTCTCTGTCTGCGGCGTACGTGCCAATTCCTTTTCGCGAGGAAGACTCAGCGTGATGCTGTTATCATCCTCATCGGTCAATGTCAACGAAAAGCCGAACTCATTATCAGCAAGCAACATATTTACAGCCACCTTCCTTTCAGCCGATTTACGTGACAGTACACGCTCAAATTCCTGGTCGAAATTGCGATAGAGTGTAGTACGGGGTTTGATACGAGGCATCTCCTGCGGATATAATTTATTACTATCCACCCGGTTGATACGGAATCCCTGCAAACGTCCCTGTTCGTCGATATAGCAGACACCGTCACCGTTATTAAAGGATTTCAGTCCGGCCACTGTCAGATAATTGCCGCGAATCTCTTTCACCGTTCCCATTTCCTCACCCAACGACTTGGGAGTATCGAAGGAGAAGATTTCCTTCTCACGGCCATGCAGGAAATAATGCGTAAACCCACGACTGAAACTCTTGTCCAACTGCGGTTTAAACTCATAGCGGCAAGTTCCCGAAGATGCCCGCACATATTCCTGACGACGGGCAAAGATAGCGTCCAACTTCTGACGATAAGCAGCCGTCACGTTCTTTACATAAGACACATCTTTCAACCGTCCCTCTATCTTGAATGAAGAAGCTCCCGCGTCCAGTAACTGTTCCAACTCATCGCTCTGATTCATGTCTTTCAGAGAAAGCAGATGTTTATCCTTCACAATTATTCTACCGTCCGAATCCACCAGGCTAAAAGGCAAACGACAGAATTGCGCACATTCCCCCCGGTTCGCGCTACGTCCGAAACAAGCCTGACTGACATAGCACTGTCCGCTATAGCTAACACAAAGCGCCCCATGTACAAACACTTCCAAAGGTACTTCGGGACAGGTATCATGTATCTTCCTTATCTCACGCAACGACAATTCCCGTGCCAACACGACCTGGCGGAAACCTGTCTCCCAAAGGAATTTCACCTTCTCAGGAGTCCGGTTATCCATCTGCGTACTGGCATGAAGCGGTATCGGCGGAAGGTTCAGTTTCGTAATCCCCATATCCTGCACAATCAATGCATCCACACCAATCCGGTACAGGGCGTGAATCATCTCTTCCGTCTCTTTCAGTTCCTCTTCTTTCAGAATCGTATTGACGGTGACATAGATACGTGCATTATACAAATGGGCATGTCGCACCAATGCCCCTATATCTTCCAATGAATTTACAGCCGCCGCACGTGCGCCGAACTTCGGAGCACCGATATATACGGCATCCGCACCATGATTGATAGCCTCGATGCCACATTCCAGATTTTTCGCCGGAGCGAGAAGTTCTATTTTACGCTGCTTTATCATTTAATGTCATTAATGTTGTAAGGAGTTTCCTGATAAACAAAGTAGTTCAACCAGTTGGAGAACAACAGATTGGCATGAGCACGCCAACGTACCAACGGGCCTTTATCAGGGTCATCGTCCACGTAATAATTACGAGGCACGTCTATCGGCAAACCTTTATCCAAGTCACGACGATATTCAGTGTCCAACGTCAACGGAGAATATTCCGAATGTCCGGTTACGAAGAACTCACGTCCGCCACGTGCCACCACCATATATACACCCGCATCTTTCGATTCGGAGAGCAGTGTCAGTTCCGGCACTTTCAGTATATCTTCCCGGCGTACTTCCGTATGACGGCTGTGGGGCACATAGAAACAATCATCAAAACCACGGAAAATAGAGTGGTAAGGCTCCAATACACGATGCTCGAAAATGCCGAACATCTTCTTTTCCAGCGGATACTTGGGAATCCCGTAATGATGATACAATCCGGCTTGCGCCGCCCAGCATATATATAAGGTAGAAGTCACATGCGTACGTGCCCAGTCAAAGATTTCCGTAATCTCATCCCAATAAGTCACTTCCTCGAAGTCCATCTGTTCTACAGGAGCTCCGGTGATAATCATACCGTCGTACTTCTCATGACGCATCTGGTCGAAATCCGTATAGAACGTCTTCATATGCTCTATCGGTGTATTCTTGGACGTGTGGCTCTTAATCTTCATAAAGGAAATCTCCACCTGAAGCGGAGTGTTCGAGAGCAAACGCACCAAGTCTGTTTCCGTTGTAATCTTCAACGGCATCAGGTTCAGAATCACAATCCGTAGCGGACGAATGTCCTGCTGCGTAGCGCGGGAAGTATCGATAACGAAAATATTCTCTTCCTTCAATAGTTCTATTGCAGGTAGTTTATCGGGTAAATTTAAAGGCATAATCGCTATATATTAGTAATTTGAGCACAAAAATACGAAAAATATAGCACATAACAGGGACGTTGCTTATTTAGAAGACGTACAAATTAAGTGAATTTAATCATAGAAGCATAACAACTAATCAATAAAAGCCCTATTTTTGCGGGAGAAATTAGTACTAATAATTTAAATCTTAGAAAAATGGCTTACGTAATTAGTGACGATTGTATTGCTTGCGGAACTTGTATCGACGAGTGTCCGGTAGAAGCTATCTCTGAAGGTGATATCTATTCTATCAACCCGGATGTATGTACTGAGTGTGGAACTTGCGCAGACGTTTGTCCGTCTGAAGCTATTCACCCGGCTGAATAATACAATCTACAAAAAGTATAGGCTGCTTTCTGTATAAAGCAGCCTTTTTTATTTTCTCCTCTCGGACAAAAAAATAGTGGGCGGCTTCCTCGGAAACCGCCCACTGTCTTATTTTATTCTATTTAAAAACCTCTTATTTCAATTTAGCCAATGCCTCCTTGATACGACGGATAGCTTCTACAATATTTTCATCGCTTGTAGCATAACTCATACGGATACATTCAGGAGCACCAAATGAAGCACCACCCACACAAGCTACATGAGCTTCTTCGAGCAGATACATTGCCAAATCGTCCGAATCCGCAATCTTACGGTCACCGTTGCTCTTTCCAAAGAAAGCATCACATTTCGGGAACAGGTAGAAAGCACCTTGCGGAACGTTCACTTCGAATCCCGGAACTTCCTTAGCCAATTTCACAATCAAGTCACGGCGGCGTTCGAATGCTTTCTGCATTTCTTTCACCGGTTCCTGAGTACCTATATATGCAGCCTCAGCAGCCTTCTGAGATACAGAACAAGGTCCGGAAGTGTACTGCCCCTGCAATTTGTTGCAAGCCTTTACAATCCATTCCGGTCCGGCAATGAAACCGATTCTCCATCCTGTCATAGCATAAGCCTTTGATACACCATTCACAATCACCGTACGTTCCTTCATCTCCGGGAACTGGGCGATACTCTGGTGTGCACCGATATAATTGATATGTTCGTAGATTTCGTCAGCGATAACGATTACCTGCGGATACTTAGCCAGTACGGCAGACAAGCCTGCCAGTTCTTCCTTCGTATATACAGAACCTGTCGGGTTGGACGGAGAGCAAAGAATCAACGCTTTAGTCTTCGGAGTAATGGCAGCTTCCAGTTGTTCGGGAGTAATCTTGAAATCCTGTTCGATACCTGCCGAAACAATTACAGGAGTACCTTCTGCCATTTTCACCATTTCCGGGTAGCTTACCCAGTAAGGAGCCGGCACGATTACTTCATCACCCGGATTTACCAATACAAGGATTGTATTACAAACAGATTGTTTAGCACCGTTTGCACAAGAAATCTGGGCGGCTGTATATTCCAGACCGTTTTCTTTTTTCAGTTTCTCAACAATGGCATTGCGCAAAGCCGGATAGCCCGGAACCGGAGAGTAACGGGAGAAGTTATCATCTATGGCTTTTTTCGCAGCTTCTTTGATGTGGTCAGGAGTATTGAAATCCGGTTCTCCTACACTTAAGTTAATAACATCAACGCCTTGTGCCTTAAGCTCGTTGCTCTTCTGAGACATGGCAAGCGTCGCCGACGGCGACAAGCTGTTCAAACGATCTGATAATTGATTCATTTTGTATCTATTTTATTGTTGTTGAGTGAAAATCGTTGCAAAATAAGCTATAATATTTGATATATGAAAACAAATCGGCAAATTACTTATTAAAATGTAAAGTATGTCCCATCCTTTCTTTCTTCGTTCTCAGGTAGCGTTCGTTGTACGGATTAGGAACAGTTTCAACAGGTACATTTTCTACTATTTCCAATCCATAGGCTTCTAGACCGACACGTTTCACCGGATTATTTGTCAAAAGTCTCATTTTATGCACTCCCAGTTCGCGAAGAATCTGTGCGCCTACTCCATAATCGCGTTCATCGGCAAGATGTCCTAGGCAAATGTTTGCGTCAACAGTATCCATACCGTCTTCCTGAAGTTTATAGGCTTTCATCTTTTCCATCAGACCGATGCCTCGACCTTCCTGGTTCAGATAAACAACTACGCCCTTTCCTTCTTTCTCAATCATTTCCATGGATTTATGCAACTGTTCTCCACAGTCACAACGCTGTGAGCCGAGAATATCTCCGGTAGCGCAGGAAGAATGCACACGCACTAAAATCGGTTCGTCTTCGCTCCACGTACCTTTGAATATAGCCATATGCTCCAATCCGTTCGATTTCTGACGGAAAGGAATCAAGCGAAACGTTCCATATTCGGTAGGCATATTCACTTCCACACCTTTTTCTACGATTGATTCCTGCTTCAAGCGATAGGCAATCAAGTCATGGATAGAAATCAGTTTCAGGTCATATTCGTCCGCCATCTTGCGGAGTTCGGGCAGACGGGCCATAGTACCGTCATCGCTCATGATTTCCATTAAAGCGCCGGCAGGATAAAGTCCCGCCAAACGTGCCATGTCAACAGTAGCTTCCGTATGTCCTGCACGACGGAGTACTCCTTTTTCCTGTGCATACAACGGATTGACATGTCCGGGACGGCCGAAAGTAGCCGGCGTAGAAGCAGGGTCGGCCAATGCTTGGATGGTAGCGGCACGGTCGGCAGCAGATACTCCGGTAGAGCAGCCTTCCAGTTTGTCAACAGTAACTGTAAAAGGGGTTCCCAGCACGGAAGTATTATCACTCACCTGGTGCGGCAAATCCAGTTCCTTGCAACGGGACACCGTGATAGGCGCGCAAAGCACTCCACGTGCGTGTTTCAACATGAAGTTTACATTCTCAGGAGTTATCTTTTCAGCGGCAATAATCAGGTCACCTTCATTCTCGCGGTCTTCATCATCTACTACTATGACAAACTTGCCTTCTTTGAAGTCGGCAATCGCGTCTTCTATCCTATCCATTTTAATCTCTTCCATAACAATTATTTATTAATTTTCTGTATGATGAATTGAACTTGTTCGTTATTCTTAATAATCCGCTCCATGTCCTTGGCCAGGCGGATACGGAACGCCCAAATACGGAAATAGAAAAACAGCCCGATAGGGAAAATCACCCCGGCAGACAAATTCAGCCAATATATATGAAACGGGCGTACATGAGCGGAAACGGGAATCATCGGATAATTGTTTAATGCCCCTATCAAAGTAGCCGACTTGGTATTGGACATTTCTTCCACCAATGTTTCCAGTTTGTCATTGATAGCCATTACTTCGTCATCCCTTCCGGCTGACATCCACAACTTGAAATAATTCGGGGCTTTCGTCAACTGATTCCGGGTAATATAAGCCTTGCATTCTGCCGTGAGTTGTTCCAACTCTCCGGGTATGCGTCCGTAATCGGGGTCATTAATAATAACTTCTTTCTTGAATAAATGACGCACGCTACGGATTCCAGCAATCTTCTTAAACCAGTTGATATACGCATCGGCATTCAGCACCACAGAGTCTTTGTTTGATTTGTAAGTGAGGAAGATACCCAACGGGACGAGAACCGCACTACTTGTCCACATTCCCATCCATACAATCCATTTGCCGTCACGTGCCATTTTATAGCCCGTGTTATCAATGATATAATAAATGATGAACACCAATACCGACACAATCACCGGCATACCCAAACCGCCTTTCCGGATAATACCGCCCAACGGTGCCCCGATAAAAAAGAACAGCAGGCAAGAAAGGGAAATCGTAATCTTCTTATGCCACTCCGTCTTATGCTTCCGGATGGCATAGTCATTATTTTCCATCGTGTATTTCTTGAAGCTAAGGTCACTGGACACATTTTCGGCACGGCTGGTGGCGGAAGATATCACCTTCTGTTTCTGCGTCAGGGATGCGGCAGCGTAAAGGCTGTCCACATTATACTCCTGAATATCTGCACTCTCGATTTTGACCGTATCTTCTTTACTCAACCCGTAAGGACGGAAATTTCCTTCGGCCACTTCCCGGTAATACTGCCTTCCGATGCTGTCTCCCAGCACTTTCATCGAGTCGATGGAAGCCTGTAACATAGCCATGTTCTTAGCACTGGACTGGTTGCTCATGATACTTTCATCCGCCATATTGAAATCGGAATCAAACTCTATCAGTGTATGTTTCTCCCTGAATGATTCACGCCGATAAGGCACATTCTGGGATTTCATGCTTTGTGCTTTCAGGTTTTCGAATAAATCACCGCTATACAGATGTAGCCAAAGATGCTGTTTATCCGCCGTCATTTCCAGACGTCCGGAATCCGCATAGATGATATGCGCATTCTCGAATCCGTCTTTCATATTATAAATCAACACATCGTAGAGCATACCGGTTTTCCGGTCTTTCTTTGCGACTTTCAGATTATAATCCTTTATTTCGGAATAGAATACGCCTTCGGGAATATCCAGTTCCGGGGATTTTTGTTTCATCGAAAGAATCAGGGTTCCCAGTTTAGCCTGGGCAATAGGACCGACTACGTTTTGGAAGTAGAATGAAACACCAACCAGCCCACAGACGAAGAACACAAGCGGACGCATGATTTTGAGCAGAGAGATACCTGCAGCCTTCATTGCGAGCAATTCATACCGTTCGCCGAAGTTACCGAAAGTAATCAAAGAAGCCAGTAGCACCGCCAAGGGCAACGATACTGGCACTAATGTCAATGCGGAATAAAAGAAGAACTGAGCCATCACGCTCATCTCCAATCCCTTTCCGACCAATTCGTCTACATATCTCCACAGGAACTGCATCATAAAGATGAACAGACAGATGAAGAATGTACCTATAAAAAGCATGAAAAAGCTCTTTACAATGAATATATCTAATTTCTTTATGCGTAGCATCTTAATAGGTTCGTGCATTTAAGACGCAAAATTAGCACAAAAAAAGGAGCATCGAAAATTTTTAGTTGAAAGTTAACTAAAAACCACAAGTTCTTCTTAATTTAGCTACCTGTGACTCCCATAATTCTTTCATATCGCTTACCTCGTCCGGCTCTGCGAAATCGGTAATTTCTAATACATAGTCACTTGTCAGCTCATTATACGTCATCTTGATTTCGAAGTAATCGCGTTCATTCTCACCATCCAGCCAACGGAAACGGATGAAAGAAAAAGCGCGAATAGCTGTAATCTCAGCCTTTCTCAGTTCGGTCTTCCCCCAATGGAACTCTACTATTTTATCGTCAGATACAACTTTGTCGGCAAACCAGTCCTCCAGCCCGGTAGGTGTACTAATGGCTCCCCAAAGAATATTTTTAGAAGTTGCGTTCAGCAAATATTCCAAATGAATCTTTTCCTTTTTCATAGCAAATTCAATTTGTTTTTACGTGTGCCAAGATAAATACTTTTTTCTGAATACACGGTATAAATCAGACACTTTATTTAATTATTCTTTCACTATTGGCTCTCAAACTCCCTATTTATAGAGAAAATGAAAACCTTTCCTAAAGAAAAAAACAAAAAAAATACCGAATTGTTTTGGAGATTATAAAAAAACATCTATCTTTGCACCCGCAATCGAGAAACGATGGCGGGATAGCTCAGCTGGTTAGAGCGCATGATTCATAATCATGAGGTCCCCGGTTCAATCCCGGGTCCCGCTACTTGATAAGAATAAGGCATTTGAGAGGCTTCCACTCTTGGGTGCCTTTTTCTTTTATACATCAATTGGTGGCGGTTTACACGGGTCAGCGGATTTTCCCGGTTGGCAAGCTTTCTTTTAAGCGTATAGCCTAGCCAGTCTGAACATGAAGAATTTCACATCAGCCACCCCTCTTAACTGGCTTCGAAAAGCTTTGATTTTAGCATTGAACGACTCCGCTGAAGCATTTGTCAATCGTTCTTCAAAATAATTTATGATGGTCGTACTATGGTTTGAAAAGGTATCAAGTACCTTGTTGAACTCCATATAGTCAAACTTTTCCACTTCATTGTACCATCTTGCGAGATTTAGCCTTGCTTCATCGGGACCTGACTTCTTGTTGAAGATGTCTGTCAGTTTCATGCTAAGGCTGTATCCTTCCAGAAGCTTGGGGAATTTATCAAAGAGAATGGCAGCCCTGGTCTTTTGCTGTTCACTCCATTTGCTCCAGTGTTTCAGTATAATATGCTTGCTTCTGCTTACTATCTGTGGCAGGGTTTCTCCGTTCTCCATTCTTTCAGGTTCCCATTTCCCTATTCTCTCCCTTTCCGCCTTACTCTTTGTTTCTTTCTTCTTTTGGCGATGCTCCCTGATAGCCTGATTTTCCGTATCAAGTACTTTCCACCGATAGCGTATTCTTAACTGGTCAACAGCTTCAGACATGAGCTGCTGTACATGAAAACGGTCATTGATCAGCTTTGCGGCAGGAAACACCTTTCTGACCGTCAGCATCATGGCTGAAGATAAATCTGTAGTGACAGTCTTGACAGACAGCCGTTTCCGATGCGGAAGCCTGCGCAAGATTCCGCTTACCGCATCTGTGGCCACTCCACGAACCATTGCAACTAAAGCCCCTTTACGGCCTTTAGCTGCTTTATTGGTCAGAATCGTATAAACATCTCCATTGCTCAGGCAAGTTTCATCCAAAGAAAGGTTTTCTCCAATGTTTTCAGGATAAAGGAGGTAGTCATGCGCATGTTCGAGTTGGTCCCAGTTCCGGTAATCACTGATTTTCTCCTTGTATTGTTTACGAAGAGTCTGCCCTTTTACGCCATAACGTTCCACAAGCACACAGATGCTCACAGGAGTAGATTCAATCTCCTTCTTTTAAAAAAGAGACGAACTCAGAATTGAGCCGTGTACCGTCAAATTCGGATAAATCCCAGTCATAACTGAAGATTTCATAGGAAGACTTGTCAAGCCATTTACGTTTACGAACATGGAGATAAGTGGCGCGACCACGAATAGGATAGTCTTGGATTGTACGATACTTACCAAAACCATAGGATATGATATCCGGATTGGTCTTATCTTCTTTTAGCTGAACTTTTTTTTCATCAAGATAAATATCAAAACGGTCAGCACTCTTGTCGAAATTGACAATATCAAAGTTGTCTATAAGCACATCCGGAAGGATGGCACGAAGGAGTTGTTCGGGTTTCATAAAACAAAGGTAAGTAAAGATAGATAATTTTAAAACTTACCAACCAGAAATTTCCGCTGAGCCAGTATTGGGACAGTTTGAAAAATTTCCGTGACTGGTATAGTGTTATATCTACGGCGGAAAAGAAAGGTAGGGAAGAAGGAAGAGAGGAAGGAGTGAGAGAAGCCAATTTGAATAATGCTCAGAATCTGAAACAATTAGGAGTAGCTATCGATATAATTTCACAGGCAACCGACTTATCTAAAGAAGAAATAGAAAAGTTATAGTGTAAATCTTGAATATATTATTTGAGAAAGGGGATACATTATATATAATGTGTAAAGGTTGATTTTTACATGATAAGAAATTCATTTGCTGTTTTTTATAGAATAGCAATGTCGTACAATTGTATTATTAATCTTTTCAATTAAAATTTGCTCGTAAAATAGTCTCTTTGTAGAGATAAAATTTGGGGGCAGTCCTAAAACCCTGTGGGTGATTAATCGTAAACGATGAGTTATAATACTGGTACCCAATCAAGCGGTTGTCTGACATACATTAGTGTCCCGTAAAAGTGGATAAATAGTTCTTTGAAATAATTGAAATATAGTCTATTAGATACTACTTTTTAGGCGCGACGATTTGAAATCATACCTTTGAGGTCAATTAAGGTGACCTCAAATGAACCAAGATAAATATGTTTTCGCTCAGTTAGTAGAATTCTTGAACAATGATAAGTTCAGAAGACTTGTAGACAAGTATGATGGCAATCGTTATGTGAAACATTTCACTTGCTGGAGTCAGTTACTTGCAATGATGTTCGGTCAACTCAGTAATCGTGAAAGTCTTCGTGACTTGATTGTAGCTTTGGAAGCACATCAAGGAAAGCGTTATCATTTGGGATTGGGTCGTGAGCCCATTGCCAAAACTACGCTTGCATCTGCCAATCAGAATCGGGATTACAGAATCTTCGAAGATTTTGCTTTCTATATGATGAAGGAAGCATGTGAAAAACGATCGACTCACATCTTGGATATTCCAGGAAGGAAGTATGCGTTTGATTCCACTACAATTCCTTTATGTTTGGCTACATTCCCTTGGGCGAAGTTCCGTAAGAAAAAAGGTGGAGTTAAGGCTCATGTCCTTTATGACATAGAAGCACAACTTCCAGCCTTTTATACAGTAACTACAGCATCCAGGCATGATTCAACAGAAATGTCCGCAATTAATTATGAGCCAAATGCTTATTATATATTTGACAGAGCGTATGACTCGTTTAAAGAACTTTATCGGATTCATCTTACAGGTTCTTTCTTTGTAGTCAGAGCGAAGTCTAATCTGAAATGCAAGTTCTGTAAATGGAAGCGTAGAATGCCGAAAAATATCCTTTCAGATGCGGAAGTGAAACTGATAGGGTACACTTCTGGAAAGAAGTATCCTGAATCATTCAGAGTCATCCGTTTCTATGATGAAGAGGATGATCGTGAATTCACATTCCTGACGAATGCCAAACACATATCTGCACTTGATGTTGCCAATCTTTATAAGAAAAGATGGTTCGTGGAACTTTTCTTCAAATGGCTGAAACAACACCTTAAGATAAAAAGGTTCTGGGGTACTACCGAGAATGCGGTTCGAATACAGATTAGTGTTGCTATCATCACCTATTGTTTAGTAGCTATTGTACAATATGATATGCAACTGAATCGTTCAACTTATGAGGTCTTGCAGATTCTTAGCATCTCATTAACAGATAAAACGCCTTTACAAGAGCTGTTTAATAAGACTAATTTCAATGATGTCAAAGAACAATTTAATCCCCTTATTCCGGGATTATTTGATTAATTAATAACTCGTCCCGATTTTAACGGGACACTAGTGTCTGACATACTTAATTTATAATGCCTTAAAAGAATCTGTATTCTTACATTGCAATATTGGAATTTTTTCAAAATATTATACCCACAGGGTTTTCGGACTGACCCGTTTAATCTAATTGATATATGATTTACACAGGTGTAAACCATAGTGTAAACGGCTCAGCGGAAATTTCTGGTTGGTAAGTTTTAAAATTATCTATCTTTACTTACCTTTGTTTTATGAAACCCGAACAACTCCTTCGTGCCATCCTTCCGGATGTGCTTATAGACAACTTTGATATTGTCAATTTCGACAAGAGTGCTGACCGTTTTGATATTTATCTTGATGAAAAAAAAGTTCAGCTAAAAGAAGATAAGACCAATCCGGATATCATATCCTATGGTTTTGGTAAGTATCGTACAATCCAAGACTATCCTATTCGTGGTCGCGCCACTTATCTCCATGTTCGTAAACGTAAATGGCTTGACAAGTCTTCCTATGAAATCTTCAGTTATGACTGGGATTTATCCGAATTTGACGGTACACGGCTCAATTCTGAGTTCGTCTCTTTTTTAAAAGAAGGAGATTGAATCTACTCCTGTGAGCATCTGTGTGCTTGTGGAACGTTATGGCGTAAAAGGGCAGACTCTTCGTAAACAATACAAGGAGAAAATCAGTGATTACCGGAACTGGGACCAACTCGAACATGCGCATGACTACCTCCTTTATCCTGAAAACATTGGAGAAAACCTTTCTTTGGATGAAACTTGCCTGAGCAATGGAGATGTTTATACGATTCTGACCAATAAAGCAGCTAAAGGCCGTAAAGGGGCTTTAGTTGCAATGGTTCGTGGAGTGGCCACAGATGCGGTAAGCGGAATCTTGCGCAGGCTTCCGCATCGGAAACGGCTGTCTGTCAAGACTGTCACTACAGATTTATCTTCAGCCATGATGCTGACGGTCAGAAAGGTGTTTCCTGCCGCAAAGCTGATCAATGACCGTTTTCATGTACAGCAGCTCATGTCTGAAGCTGTTGACCAGTTAAGAATACGCTATCGGTGGAAAGTACTTGATACGGAAAATCAGGCTATCAGGGAGCATCGCCAAAAGAAGAAAGAAACAAAGAGTAAGGCGGAAAGGGAGAGAATAGGGAAATGGGAACCTGAAAGAATGGAGAACGGAGAAACCCTGCCACAGATAGTAAGCAGAAGCAAGCATATTATACTGAAACACTGGAGCAAATGGAGTGAACAGCAAAAGACCAGGGCTGCCATTCTCTTTGATAAATTCCCCAAGCTTCTGGAAGGATACAGCCTTAGCATGAAACTGACAGACATCTTCAACAAGAAGTCAGGTCCCGATGAAGCAAGGCTAAATCTCGCAAGATGGTACAATGAAGTGGAAAAGTTTGACTATATGGAGTTCAACAAGGTACTTGATACCTTTTCAAACCATAGTACGACCATCATAAATTATTTTGAAGAACGATTGACAAATGCTTCAGCGGAGTCGTTCAATGCTAAAATCAAAGCTTTTCGAAGCCAGTTAAGAGGGGTGGCTGATGTGAAATTCTTCATGTTCAGACTGGCTAGGCTATACGCTTAAAAGAAAGCTTGCCAACCGGGAAAATCCGCTGACCCAATTTAGGCATTTCAAGGTAAACAAAGGTAAGCTTGTCATAGAAAACCTTGTGTGTATAAAGGTCTACAAGTTTCACCTCATGATGGAAATACTCCTCATCAGAATTATCAAAGGAGAAATTCAGGATACCCACCACATAAACAGCCTTCAACTCATAATCCCATTCCCCGCGTTTGGCCTGCTCACGAATAGGGAAAGTGGAATAAAAGACACTACGATCCCTGAAGAACTGCTGCTCGCCACGCTGCATCTCAACCAGGAACTTCTCGCCCTTCTCATTCTCACAATATACATCAAATACAGCACGACGATCATATTCCTGCGTCCCAAGATGTTCAGCATTAAGATAAGTGACATCCTTGATTACCTCCTCCTTGAATAAGAGTGCATTCAAAAAGCTGATCAACAATTCTTTATTCATTGCCGTACCAAAAAGCAACTTGAATCCGAAATCAGTATATGGATTTACATATTTATCCTGTATTCCTTCCGTTCCCATGTTTTTCCATTTTTTATAGTTTGCAGTTCCACTCCAGACCCTTAATAATATGGGTCTCCCTTTGAAATGCCTCAATAGCCTTCTAGAGCATTATGTACAAAAGTAGCAATAATCAGATAAAATCAAGCGGAAAAAGATTATTTTAACAGAGGGGTGAAAATAACCGGGCAAAGATTTTTATCACGGGGAGACGATTTGTACCCTGGAAAATTAAACACCTGTCAAATCCAATGTGGCAAGGTTCAACATATACAAAAAATAGCCCCAACTTACAAAAAATTGAGGCTATCGAAATATCACTTAAAAAGGCTTTTTATTCCCACTCTATAGTCGCATTAGGTTTCGGCGACATATCATAGCAAACACGATTTACATTCTTCACTTCTTTCAGAATACGGTCTGTGATTTTCATCAGGATAGGCCATTCAACCGGTTCGATAGTGGCTGTCATGGCATCTATCGTATTGACAGCACGAATAATAACCGGCCAATCGAAAGAGCGGGCATTATCACGTACACCTACAGATTTGAAATCGGGTACTACTGTGAAGTATTGCCATACCTTTTTATCCAATCCGGCAATCTGAAATTCCTCACGCAAGATAGCGTCTGATTCACGTACAGCTTCCAGACGGTCGCGTGTGATAGCACCCAAGCAACGTACACCTAAACCGGGTCCTGGGAAAGGTTGACGATAAACCATCTCATAAGGCAAGCCCAGTTCCAGACCACAAGCACGGACTTCATCCTTGAACAGTTGGCGCAAAGGTTCTACAAGTTCGAATTTAAGGTCTTCGGGCAGACCACCTACGTTATGATGAGATTTCACCATTTTAGCAGTCTTCGTTCCGCTTTCCACGATATCCGGATAAATAGTACCTTGAGCCAAGAAGTCGATACCGTCCAACTTGCGTGCTTCCTCTTCAAACACACGGATAAATTCTCCACCGATGATTTTACGTTTTTGTTCAGGATCTTCCACACCTGCCAGTTTATCCAGGAAACGGTCGGTTACATCTACATAAATAAGATTTGCCTTCAACTGATTTTTGAACACTTCAACCACATCTTCAGACTCCCCTTTACGCATCAAGCCATGATTTACGTGTACACATACCAAGTTATCACCGATTGCCTTCAAAAGCAAAGCAGCTACCACAGAACTGTCCACTCCACCGGACAGAGCCAACAACACTTTCTTATCGCCTACCTGACGCTTAACCAGTTCTATCTGGTCATTCACAAAGTTTGTCATGTTCCAGTTGGCTTCAGCTTTGCAAGTATCGAAAACAAACGATTTTACTGCATTCTTAATAGCTTCAATATCGTCTGTAAATTCTGCCAGTTTCACTGCACAAGTTGCTTTATCGTGACCGGCTGCCATGACAGGGATACCCATTGTATAAATACCCGGATTTACATCAATGCCAACACCGTCAATCACATTGTTCGGTCCGCCATTGATTATAATACCCTTTACATTGGGCAATGCTTTCAGTTCTTCCACTGTGATATCGTGAGGATAAATCTCACTATACACTCCTAACGCACGGATGGCGCGAGCCAATACCGTATTCTCATGACTACCCAAGTCAAGGATAACAATCATGTCCTGTTTCATCTGATTCTGGTTGTTTTTTAAGTTATTGTATTGTTTATTATTCGCTATCGTTTCCAAACGGTCTGCAAATATAAAAATTTTTAGAGAGACTATAATACATTGATTCTCTAAAGTTTCAGAACAGGATAACGTTTTTGGGGGTCAGTCCGAAAACCTAAACATCAGACAGGAAAGTGTATAAATACAGAAATCCCCTTGACTCATTACTGAATCAAGGGGACTCTTCTTCAAAAACGGCGGCTACCTACTCTCCCACTGTTACGCAGTACCATCGGCGTGACGAGGCTTAACTTCTCTGTTCGGAATGAGAAGAGGTGGAACCCTCGTGCTATAACCACCTGAATAAGGTTATGACATGATGAAAAAGTAAAATCAGCAACAGCTAAACGTATATATCGCGACACGTACAAGCTTGATAAGAAAGTGAACGGGCAATTAGTAATGCTCGGCTATGATGTTACCACCTTTACACCTGCATCCTATCAACGTCATCGTCTTTGACGACCCTAAGAAATCTAATCTTGTGGCTGGCTTCGTACTTAGATGCTTTCAGCACTTATCCAATCCCGACTTAGATACCCAGCGATGCACCTGGCGGCACAACTGGTAAACCAGCGGTCAGTCCAACACGGTCCTCTCGTACTAGTGTCAGAGCCACGCAAATTTCATACGCCCACGATAGATAGAGACCGAACTGTCTCACGACGTTCTGAACCCAGCTCGCGTGCCACTTTAATGGGCGAACAGCCCAACCCTTGGGACCTTCTCCAGCCCCAGGATGTGACGAGCCGACATCGAGGTGCCAAACCCCTCCGTCGATATGAGCTCTTGGGAGGGATCAGCCTGTTATCCCCGGAGTACCTTTTATCCTTTGAGCGATGTCCCTTCCATGCGGAAACACCGGATCACTATGCTCTAGTTTCCTACCTGATCGACGTGTCTGTCTCCCAGTCAAGCGCCCTTATGCCATTACACTCTACTGACGGTTACCAATCGTCATGAGGGCACCTTTAGAAGCCTCCGTTACACTTTTGGAGGCGACCACCCCAGTCAAACTACCCACCAAACAGTGTCCCCGCATCCACGGGTTAGAACTCAAATAATCAAAGGGCCGTATTTCAACAGCGACTCCACACAAACTGGCGTCTGCGCTTCAAAGTCTCCGGCCTATCCTACACATCAATTACCCAAATTCAATGTTAAGCTATAGTAAAGGTTCACGGGGTCTTTTCGTCCCATCGCGGGTAATCGGCATCTTCACCGATACTACAATTTCACTGAGCTCACGGTTGAGACAGTGTCCAGATCATTACACCATTCGTGCAGGTCGGAACTTACCCGACAAGGAATTTCGCTACCTTAGGACCGTTATAGTTACGGCCGCCGTTTACTGGGGCTTCAATTCAATGCTTCTCTTGCGATGACATCTCCTCTTAACCTTCCAGCACCGGGCAGGTGTCAGGCTGTATACGTGATCTTTCAATTTGGCACAGCCCTGTGTTTTTGTTAAACAGTTGCCTGGACCTATTCTCTGCGCCCTACGTCGCCGTAGGGACCCTTTATCCCGAAGTTACAGGGTCAATTTGCCTAGTTCCTTAACCGTGAATCACTCAAGCGCCTTAGTATATTCAACCCGACTACGTGTGTCCGTTTGCGGTACGGGTACCTCAAAGATTAAGTTTAGCGGATTTTCTTGGGAGTATGTTTACACGCACTATTACCGCATTCCGAAGAATTTAGTATACTATCAGGTTCGACTCTTATCCTGGATTTGCCTGGGATAATCAACGTCTACACCCTTCAACGGACTATTCCGTCAGTCCGCGACGCTGTCACTGCTCCGTCTCCACGTCACTCCTTGAGGTAGTACAGGAATATTAACCTGTTCTGCCATCGGCCTCACCGTTCGGCTGAGCCTTAGGACCCGACTAACCCTGATCCGATTAGCGTTGATCAGGAAACCTTAGTCTTTCGGCGAGGGGGTTTCTCACCCCCTTTATCGTTACTTATACCTACATTTGCTTTTCCACACGCTCCAGCAAAGCTCACGCTTCACCTTCAACGCAGAGTGGAATGCTCCCCTACCGATGTTTGCACATCCCATAGCTTCGGTAAATTGCTTGATGCCCGATTATTATCCACGCCAAACTCCTCGACTAGTGAGCTGTTACGCACTCTTTAAATGAATGGCTGCTTCCAAGCCAACATCCTAGCTGTCTTAGCAATCTGACTTCGTTAGTTCAACTTAGCAATTATTTGGGGACCTTAGCTGATGGTCCGGATTCTTCTCCTTTAGGACATGGACCTTAGCACCCATGCCCTCACTCCTGTGATAGGACTAATGCGCATTCGGAGTTTATCAAGACTTGATAGGCGGTGAAGCCCTCGCATCTTATCAGTCGCTCTACCTCACATTAGTAACTCACAAGGCTGCACCTAAATGCATTTCGGGGAGTACGAGCTATCTCCAAGTTTGATTAGCCTTTCACCCCCACCCTCAGGTCATCCGGAAGCTTTTCAACGCTTATCGGTTCGGTCCTCCAGTTAGTGTTACCTAACCTTCAACCTGCCCAAGGGTAGATCACTTGGTTTCGCGTCTACTCCTTCCGACTTATCGCCCTGTTCAGACTCGCTTTCGCTTCGGCTACAAATCTCTAGATTCTTAACCTTGCCGGAAAAAGTAACTCGTAGGTTCATTATGCAAAAGGCACGCCGTCACTGCTTAAGCAGCTCCGACCGCTTGTAGGCGCATGGTTTCAGGGACTATTTCACTCTTCTGTTCGAAGTGCTTTTCACCTTTCCTTCACAGTACTGGTTCGCTATCGGTCTCTCGGGAGTATTTAGCCTTACCGGATGGTCCCGGCAGATTCACGCAAGATTTCTCGTGTCCCGCGCTACTCAGGATACCACTACGCTTCGTTTGGCTTCGAATACCGGACTATCACCGTCTATGGTTTCATTTTCCAAAGAATTCTTCTCACCAAATTTCGTGCGACATCGTGGTCCTACAACCCCAATGTTGCCGTAACAACATTGGTTTGGGCTAATCCCCGTTCGCTCGCCACTACTTGGGGAATCATTATTATTTTCTTTTCCTACAGGTACTAAGATGTTTCAGTTCCCTGCGTTAGCCTCCATCTAGGATGGATGACATTCCTTCAGAATGTCGGGTTGTCCCATTCGGAAATCTTCGGATCAAAGGTTATTTGCACCTGCCCGAAGCTTATCGCAGCTTATCACGTCCTTCATCGCCTCCGAGAGCCAAGGCATCCGCCATGCGCCCTTGCTTACTTTCTTTCAAACTGACTTCTTAGCGTATGGAGGAATGCTTGCGCAATCTTGATACGTTAAGAACGTACGGTTCGATATATACTTTTAGCTCTTTACTAAAATTTTACTTTTTTGTTATCATCATGTCAAAGATCGTTTCTCTTTTCAGAGACTGTGGAGAATAACGGATTCGAACCGTTGACCCTCTGCGTGCAAGGCAGATGCTCTAGCCAGCTGAGCTAATCCCCCGTAAGAGTTTTCGGAGTAGTCCCAGGCAGAGTTGAACTGCCGACCTCTACATTATCAGTGTAGCGCTCTAACCAACTGAGCTATAGGACTAGTTCAACCTTGTCTACCTGTTGCGTTAGACTCGGCTTCTTTTTTCTCTTGTTTATCTCTATCTATAATTGCTATAGACGCTCGATCTATATATTATAAATAAACAAGTACCAGTAGTACAAAAACAGAACCTTGAAAAGTCATTTCGAACGACATCGCTCCAGAAAGGAGGTGTTCCAGCCGCACCTTCCGGTACGGCTACCTTGTTACGACTTAGCCCCAATTACCAGTTTTACCCTAGGACGCTCCTCGCGGTTACGTACTTCAGGTACCCCCGGCTTTCATGGCTTGACGGGCGGTGTGTACAAGGCCCGGGAACGTATTCACCGCGCCATGGCTGATGCGCGATTACTAGCGAATCCAGCTTCACGAAGTCGGGTTGCAGACTTCGATCCGAACTGAGAGAGGTTTTTGGGATTAGCATCCTGTCACCAGGTAGCTGCCTTCTGTACCCCCCATTGTAACACGTGTGTAGCCCCGGACGTAAGGGCCGTGCTGATTTGACGTCATCCCCACCTTCCTCACATCTTACGACGGCAGTCTCTCCAGAGTCCTCAGCATGACCTGTTAGTAACTAAAGATAAGGGTTGCGCTCGTTATGGCACTTAAGCCGACACCTCACGGCACGAGCTGACGACAACCATGCAGCACCTTCACACCTGCCTTGCGGCTAACATGTTTCCACGTTATTCAGGTGCAATTTAAGCCCGGGTAAGGTTCCTCGCGTATCATCGAATTAAACCACATGTTCCTCCGCTTGTGCGGGCCCCCGTCAATTCCTTTGAGTTTCACCGTTGCCGGCGTACTCCCCAGGTGGAATACTTAATGCTTTCGCTTGGCCGCTTGCTGTATATCGCAAACAGCGAGTATTCATCGTTTACTGTGTGGACTACCAGGGTATCTAATCCTGTTTGATACCCACACTTTCGAGCCTCAGTGTCAGTTGCAGTCCAGTGAGCTGCCTTCGCAATCGGAGTTCTTCGTGATATCTAAGCATTTCACCGCTACACCACGAATTCCGCCCACCTCTACTGTACTCAAGACTGCCAGTTTCAACTGCAATTTTACGGTTGAGCCGCAAACTTTCACAACTGACTTAACAATCCACCTACGCTCCCTTTAAACCCAATAAATCCGGATAACGCTCGGATCCTCCGTATTACCGCGGCTGCTGGCACGGAGTTAGCCGATCCTTATTCATATGGTACATACAAAATTCCACACGTGGAAAACTTTATTCCCATATAAAAGAAGTTTACAACCCATAGGGCAGTCATCCTTCACGCTACTTGGCTGGTTCAGACTCTCGTCCATTGACCAATATTCCTCACTGCTGCCTCCCGTAGGAGTTTGGACCGTGTCTCAGTTCCAATGTGGGGGACCTTCCTCTCAGAACCCCTATCCATCGTTGTCTTGGTGGGCCGTTACCCCGCCAACTAACTAATGGAACGCATCCCCATCTCATACCGAAATTCTTTAATAATCCGATCATGCGAAAGGACTATGCCATCGGGTATTAATCTTTCTTTCGAAAGGCTATCCCCGAGTATGAGGCAGGTTGGATACGTGTTACTCACCCGTGCGCCGGTCGCCATCTTTAGTTTGCAAGCAAACTAAAATGCTGCCCCTCGACTTGCATGTGTTAAGCCTGTAGCTAGCGTTCATCCTGAGCCAGGATCAAACTCTTCATTGTAAAAGTATTGTTAATCTGCCGTTAGGCAGGTTTTTGCTCTGTTCAGGATGCCGTACAATTTATTGACTCTTTTCAATTACCTGTGTTTCACTTGTATTGCTACATGGGAAACAAGTATTGACGGTTCTATTTTTTAACTTGTACTACTTGTATTGTTTATCAATATTTCAAAGAACTTGTCGCTTTCGTTTCAAAAGCGGGTGCAAAGGTAAGAGGTTTTATTTTAACTGCCAAACTTTTTTGGAAGTTTTTTTTGTTTTTTCTTTTCAACTCGTTTCTCAGGCTCTCTTGCGAAAGGGAAAGAATAATCATAAAAGAAAAAAAGCAAAACCGCTTTCTTTGCGAATCGGACTGCAAAGATAAGAACTTTTATTTATTTATTCCAAACTTTTTCGGAACTTTTTTTGTTTTTATCGTTAAGCGGTCCTGCGCTTTGTACACTAAGTCATTTTATCAAGGCTTTCTTCTCTTGGAAAGCGGGTGCAAAAGTACGCCCTTTTCATATATGCTCCAAATATATTCTGCTCTTTTTTCTAATTATTTTTGAATGTTTATGCTAACTCGTTGATTGATAATGATGTTGTAGAACATGTTTTTTAATAAAGGGACAGGAGTGTGAGGGGACGGGAAAGAAAGGACACCTTATTATATTCACACGTGCGCGTAAAGCGCGCACGAAGAGAGAAAGAAGAGAGAAAGAAGAGAGAAAGAAGAAAAAAGCAGTACTGAAGTAAGCCGAGCCATGTACTTGACTTACTCAAGTCTCCTATATCATTTCATTGAGTGTAGTACTTGTTGCAGTCAAGTCTCCTACTTGTTACAGCTAAATCTCCTACCAAATATAAAAAGTAAAAAACCGCCTTCAGCTTTCAGTTCTTCAAAAAAGTCCCTTTTCATCGGTTCTTTTGGCTGAAGTCACCCCTGAATGCAAAAGTGTATAACTTAACCACGTGCCACCCACTTTTATCCGGGTGATGGATCTATATACCCCGCGTGGTGGACATATAGATCCAGTACGGTGAGTATATATACCTACCACGGTGAATATATAGAGCTACTGTCAAGTGTAAGCGTCTCCGCGATGCCGTTACCTCTTCCATTTATCCGGTAATAGTTCTCTGAGATATTTTTTATTTGTATTCGGATTTACTATAATGAATTTGTTCAGTATGTCTTTAAAGTATTCAAATGTATTAATCCCATTTAGTCTGCATGAACATGCCAGTGAATATATCAATGCTGCCCTTTTTGCCCCCTGGTGACTTCCGCAAAATAGTGAGTTTCTTCTGCTCAGGCTTATATGTCTGTTAATCCTCTCAATGGCATTATTGTCCAATTCATACTCGGGGTTGAGTATATAGTTACATAATGCGGGATATTCATTCAGGGTATAATTGACCGCTTTGCCCAAATTACTTTTGGGTAAAGTCGTTTTTTTAGCCTGTATGGCAAGTAGGTTTTCCTTTAGCTCTTCCAATATGGGTGGTGCATACTCCTTTCTGTACTCCAGTATCTGTTCGGATGTATATTCGGGTGGTATTTCATGCTCCTTCCGGTAAAGCTTGTTGATGATTTCTATAATTCTCTGTGCATCCCTGTTTGCCGGTATATCCAGAAACTTACGTTTGCAATGCTGGAAACACGCCAGCCGGATCACATGGGGATATTCATCCGTTTCCAATATCTTATAATCTGAGAATCCGTCACACTGTATGGCTCCCCGGTAGTGGGGGCTGATATAATCGGTCAGTACTTTCCTTGCCCTTGAACCGTTCTGATAAAAGAAGTGTACCAGTTTCGTATGGCTGGCTAAAGCCGCCCACATGTATACCTTGCAGGATGATTTTCCGGTTGTGGACTTCGGACCTTTTTCCAGGACGGTATAATACGTTTCATCCATGTGCAGGTACTCATCCTCCAGAATGGCCTCTTTAAGCGTCTCTTCGAGGATATCAAACAATTGTGCGGCTTTCTTTATCAGTCCGTGTGCGGTGGATTTGCTCATTTCAAAACCGCTTTCGGTAAAGAAGCTGACAATCCTTTCTACCGGCATGGAGTAAATGTAGCGCAGCTGGAGGATACCGGCTATGAAGGATGCGTCATAACTGGAGTTCAATAACGGGGTGGCAGGTAGTTTTCCATACACGATGCTCCCCTGATACAAATAATAATGCAGGTGATTGACATGCTTGATATAACGGGGAGGAATATATTCATAGCGGATAGAGTCCACTGTTTTCAGAAAGCGTGCCAGTTCGAGAGGAAAGTCGGGCAGGGACGGATAAATATCGTGTTCCTGGACTTCCAGTTCGAAGTGTTCCTTGCGCCTGGCATTATTGTTTCCACGTTCTTTTGGGGAAGGAGACTCCGTTTTCGGGCTATCCGCTAAAGAAGGGGAGACAGGGGCAATCTTTTCAGATTTGTTGGTTATCAGTTTGCCCAGTGCCCGGCATGTGTTCCGTATTTTTCCCGCAGAGGCGTCTTTTGCCAGCAAAGCCTCTTCCAGTGAACGGACTGATTCGGTAAGGAGTTCGATTTGCAAGGCCATGGCACGGTTTTGCTCCAGCAAGACCTTCTCCCGCTCTGCAGCTTGCGCATTCTGTTCCCGTGAAAAGCGGAGCTGCTCCTCCAATAACCTGATTATCCGTTCCGAATTCATGGTGTAAAGGTACGGATTCTGCAGGTATATTCAAAGGAAAAATGCTACTATTAATTTACTATCTATTTAACATACAGTGCGTTATACTATAATCTAAAGCGTTTTCTGTAAGATATGGAACGAAGCGGTATCCCCTTCATTATTAAAAAGAATATCTTCCAGTCAAGCTTATACAGGCCTCCACCTGGCTTAAAACGGGGTATTTCGAATGTACCCGTTTCCAGGCGTTTCTGATATAAAATAAATCCATCGGTATCCCAGCGGAGGGCTTTTATCACATTTCTGCCCTTGTTCACAAACAGGTAAACATCCCCACTCAAGAGATTGGCGGAAGTACAAGAACGTATAAGTTCGGAAAGTGCTTCAATACCTTTACCCGTAGGAATGTAGCGAGGGTACAGGTAGTAATTCAGGGACTCATTCAGGCTGAACATGGTAGCGGTCAGTTAGTTTATTATAAGATTCTATGAACTTGGTCAGGGCGAAGGGGGTGGTCTGCTGAATGTTCACGATGATACCGTCGGGAAAAGTAATAGTTGCACCTTTTATACGGTTTTCTACCGGAATATCGTTGGAAGAAGGCGGAGTTTTACGTTCTTTAGAGGAGGTATCAGGAATTGTGTATCTCGTTTCCCGATAAATGGTTGAAAGAACCTGATCGGGGGCCGTATGACAATTTTCCAAGAGGACTTCATAACGCAAAGTGCTTATGTCCAAACCGTGACGACGCATCCATTGGCATACACTGGCAATCCGAACGTTATATTTACCACAAAAAGCATGAAAACTTAAATGAGACTCGGAATGGCTACGAAGATGATTCTTGTAGTCTTCGATGATGTAAGGAAATAAAGGGGTAGCGTTCATTTTTTTTAAGGCAAAGATAAAAGAAGAAGGGAGAAGAAAAAAGATGGCATCGCGGAGACGCTTACTGTCAAGTCTGAAAAAGCTGAATGCGCTGAAAGCACTCCCCCCTGGCTACAACCTATTCTCGCAGGGGGTGGTTTTTTCCGCCTTCAGCCGCTATCCCCTTTTGCCAAGGCGTTTGCGAATAAAACTGAAACGGCTGAAACCGGATTATAGCATAAAAAATCAGTAAGAGAGTTTTTAGTTAGTTTGGATACAGATAATGGGAGATTTGGTGCATTTCCGCACGGGAATGAATCAAGTTTTTAAGGATATGGCTGTGTCCTGAACCAAATCCCCCCAAGAATTACAACTGAGCCTTGACTTCGATTACCTTCTCCTCCAGTTCAGATAGAGACAGTCACTCCGCCTGGGAAAGTGATGGTAACCCCGTAAAACATATCCGGAGAGGAGCAAGGGGAAGGGCAGACCGGAAGCAAACAGCTGAAAGAGGAAGCAGGCTCTTTAGCGGCGGTGACCGAAGAGGAGGGACGCAACTCACAGATACTGATGCCGTGACGGGAAAGCCAAAGACACATACCATGGTAGTTGACATGACGTTCACGACAATAACTACGAAGAGTTAAGGCGGGAGAAGGACATAAACAGGTTTATAATCCGATAAGGTAAGAGTATACAAGTCATGTGCAGTCATAAGATGTGGCTTTTATTATGACGCCAAGCTAAAAGGAAAAATTAAGATAGAAAATATGGTATCGCCGAGACGCTTACGTTTTAAGCGCGTTTTCTTGATAAAGCCATGAGAAATGCATGTAAACAATTTCATTCTCATTCTTTATATATTTAGTAATCAGACAAATATGCTTTAACATGAGAATATGAGGAATGTTTTTGCTTTTTTTATTCTAGTATGAGAAATAGCCCCCCAAAAAACACTGTGCTTACAGACGGTTTCCTATCTGCTAATTATTTGCGAAACAATTTCCGCTTTGCAGTGTTTTAACCGCAACAAAAAGATTTCTTGTATGCAAATCAAGGATACACGCAAACTACATGGTGTGGGACAGTATACCAATAGCTAATTCCCAAGAAAGAGTTCAAGGATTCCCACTTTAGCTATCAGGAACTGTCACCCCTAATACCGCACCATGTTTTATTTTTGTTTGTTTGTATGCTAATGCTCTGCGCTGTGAAGCGCGGAGCATTCATTTATTTATCTAAATTTTATATTCCTCTATCTTCCGATACAGCGTAGTAAGCCCTATTTTCAACAAGCGGGCTGTCTCTGTCTTATTCCCTTTGGTACATTCCAACACACGTACAATATGCCTGCACGCCGTCGGGGATATTCCCATGGGCGGTGAGAAAAATGAAAAACAGGATGTGCAAATATAAGTTTTTTCAATGAATCCATGAACATTTCACTTATGTAGTTTGTTATTTCCTTAGGAAACTATTTACACTAATAAATATATGAAAGTAATCATTATTGGAGGCGTTGCAGGCGGGGCTACCACTGCTGCCCGAATCAGACGAGTAGACGAATCAGCAGAAATCATTCTTCTGGAAAAAGGGAAATATATATCGTATGCCAATTGCGGCTTACCTTATTATATAGGTGGAGTCATCGAAGAGCGCGAAAAACTGTTCGTTCAGACTCCCGAAGCATTTTCTACACGCTTCCGTGTTGATGTCCGCACGGAAAATGAAGTGATTTTCATCGACCGGAAAAGAAAGACGGTCACAGTGCGGCAAAACAGCGAAGATACGTATGAGGAAAGTTACGACAAGTTGTTAATATCAACCGGGGCTTCCCCTGTACGCCCGCCCCTGCCGGGAATAGACCTGAGCGGAATCTTCACGCTGAGAAACGTTGCAGATACGGACAAAATCAAAGCATATATCGACAGCCATGCTCCGCGGAAAGCGGTAGTGGTAGGAGCCGGATTTATCGGACTCGAAATGGCAGAAAACCTGCATGCGCAAGGGGCGAAAGTGTCGATTGTGGAAATGGGCAACCAGGTGATGGCGCCTATTGACTTCTCAATGGCTTCACTGGTGCACCAACATCTGATGGATAAAGGAGTGAATCTATATCTGGAACAAGCCGTAGCTTCTTTTGAGCGCGACGGAAAAGGATTGAAGGTCAACTTTAAGAACGGTCAGTCTATTGCTGCCGATATTGTTATCTTATCTATTGGCGTACGCCCGGAAACGAACCTGGCACGAGCTGCCGAACTGACTATCGGTCCTGCCGGCGGAATCGCTGTGAATGATTATCTGCAAACGTCTGACGAATCCATTTATGCGATTGGCGACGCGATTGAATACCGCCATCCGATTACCGGAAAACCTTGGCTCAATTATCTTGCCGGCCCTGCCAACCGTCAGGGACGTATCGCTGCGGATAATATACTGGGAGCTAAGATTGCCTATGAAGGTTCCATCGGCACTTCCATCGCCAAGGTGTTCGACATGACAGTGGCTTCTACCGGTTTGCCCGGAAAACGACTGCGGGTGGAAGGGATTGAGTATATGTCATCTACCATTCATCCGTCTTCCCATGCCGGATATTACCCGGACGCTATGCCGATGAGTATCAAAATCACTTTCGACAAGCAGACGGGACGATTGTACGGTGGACAGATTGTAGGCTATGACGGAGTGGACAAGCGGATTGACGAACTCGCACTTGTCATCAAACATGAGGGAACTATCTATGACTTGATGAAAGTGGAGCAGGCGTACGCACCACCGTTCTCTTCCGCCAAAGACCCGGTAGCGCTGGCGGGATATGTGGCAGAAGATATTATTACAGGCAGGACGAACCCTGTGTACTGGCGAGAACTGAGAGACATTGAAATGGAGAACAAATACCTGCTGGATGTCCGCACTCCGGATGAATTTGCTTTAGGTAGTTTGCCGGGCGCTGTTAATATTCCATTGGATGAACTTCGCGACCGGCTGACAGAACTGCCGAAAGACCGGATGATTTATACGTTCTGTGCTGTCGGACTGCGGGGATATCTTGCTTACCGTATTTTGACACAACACGGATTTGATAAGGTACGCAATCTTTCGGGCGGACTGAAAACTTACCGTGCCGCCACCTCTCCTATCATCTTGCACGAAGATAATGAAAATGAAACGGGAAAAGCGCCTATACAGCAAGAGCCAACAACACAAACCGGACAACCTACCGCACCTGTCGCAACCGCCAAAACCATCCGAGTGGATGCTTGCGGACTGCAATGTCCCGGTCCGATTCTGAAAATGAAAAAGACAATGGACGGACTGGCTTCGGGCGAACGGGTAGAGATTACGGCAACCGACCCGGGATTCCCGCGTGATGCTGCCGCATGGTGCAGTTCGACCGGTAACCAGTTGATTTCTAAAGAGGCATCCGGAGGAAAATCTGTTGTTATTATAGAAAAAGGAGAACCAAAATCATGTAATATTGTTACTTCTTGTGATGGCAAAGGAAAAACGTTTATCATGTTTAGCGATGATTTGGATAAAGCTTTAGCCACCTTTGTGCTCGCTAATGGCGCGGCAGCCACCGGACAGAAAGTTACAATCTTCTTTACCTTCTGGGGATTGAACGTTATCAAGAAGTTGCACAAGCCGAAAGTGGAGAAAGATATTTTTGGAAAGATGTTTGGTATGATGCTGCCTTCAAGCTCTAAGAAACTGAAACTTTCGAAGATGAGCATGGGCGGAATAGGCGGAAAAATGATGCGGTATATCATGAAGGAGAAGGGAATCGACTCGCTTGAATCGCTGCGTCAGCAAGCTCTGGAGAATGGAGTGGAATTTATTGCTTGCCAAATGTCGATGGATGTGATGGGAGTGAAAAAAGAAGAACTCCTGGACGACGTGACCATCGGCGGTGTAGCAACGTATATGGAACGAGCGGATAATGCCAACGTTAATCTGTTTATTTAACGGAAATAACTAGTAAATTATATTCAAATAAGATATGAAAACAATATGTGCAATGCGAGACGTGTTCAGAGCCATGACAAGCTTTGAAACAGCATTTGAAAAAGTCTACCGGATATCACTGAATGAGGCCATGATATTGTGCACTCTCAAGTGCTCTACGGAGAGAATGACAGCTACCAACCTGTCAAAGCAAACGGACATGAGCCCATCGCATACGTCGAAGATGCTTCGGATACTGGAAGAGAAAGAACTGATTGTCCGGACACTCGGAAACGAAGACCGCCGACAAATGTATTTCCACCTGTCTCCGGCAGGCAAACAACGGGTGAACGAACTGGAGCTTGATAAAGTTGAAATACCGGAATTATTACAACCTCTGTTTTAACAACCGATTTCCAAACAAATTTCAGTAAGCTATAAAAAGATGAGCAATCCGCCTAATCATCGGCAGATTGCTCATCTTTTTTGATGGCGGGAGCGAAAAGTAAGATGTTAATTTTCCGGCAAAACTATTTTTCTAGCGAACCTTTTTATTTTTATCTTGTTGTTTCTTGCAAAAGCCCCAAGGTACCAGGGCATGATTTTTATATAACCTAAACATTATAAAGATATGAAGAAATTAATTCCTATTTTATTGGCGGTCTTTGCACTCGCTTCTTGCGAAAAAGACCCGGACATGGGTAAGCTGGATGACAACTATCTGGTGTACACTAACCACGACGAGAAAGCTGACTTCAAAGTTCCCACATTCTTTCTGGCACCTCAAATCCTAGTGATTAGTGATAGTAAAGAGCCGGAATACCTCGAAGGAGAAGGCGCTGAACAAATTCTGGCCGCTTACACGGAAAACATGGAAGCCAGAGGCTATACAGCCGCTGATACCAAAGAAGATGCTGACCTTGGTATCCAAGTAAGCTACATCGCAAGTACTTATTATTTCACCAGCTACTCTCAACCTGAATGGTGGTGGGGTTATCCCGGTTACTGGGGTCCCGGCTACTGGGGCGGAAACTGGGGTGGAGGATGGTACTACCCGTACGCTGTGACTTACAGTTATAGCACCAACTCATTCCTGACAGAAATGGTGGACTTGAATGCCGACCAAGGTGATAGCAAAAAACTGCCTGTTGTATGGACAAGCTACCTGACCGGATTTGACACCGGTTCTAAAGCTATCAACCGCACTCTTGCTGTGGAAGCTGTCAACCAGTCATTCGCTCAGTCACCTTATCTAACTAACAAATAATCAACTACAACTGTTATGAAAACAAGAAAAAATATATACTTCAAGGTGGTAGCCTTGGCGGCTATTGCCATCGCCTTCGCCATGCCGGCTAAGGCACAGTTATCAGACAATGGATATGCCAATATCGACTGGCAGTTCAATGCCCCGCTAAGCAATAATTTTGCTGACAAGGCAAGTGGCTGGGGTATGAACTTCGAAGGTGGTTATTTCGTGACTCCGAACATCGGTTTGGGACTTTTCCTTAACTACCACAGCAACCACGAATATGTAGGCCGTGAAACGTTCAAAATGGCAGGCGGTGATGTGACTACCGACCAGCAACATACTATTTTCCAGTTGCCTTTCGGTGCTGCTGCACGTTACCAGTGGAACCGCGGCGGTTCTTTCCAACCTTATGTCAGCGCTAAACTAGGTGCTGAATATGCGAAAGTACGCTCTAACTTCAATATGCTTGAAGCAAGAGAAAACAGTTGGGGCTTCTATGCTTCTCCTGAAGTAGGTATCAACGTATTCCCTTGGGTGTACGGTCCGGGCTTGCACTTTGCTTTGTACTACAGCTATGGTACCAACAAGGCTGATGTACTGCATTACAGTGTAGACGGATTGAGCAACTTCGGCTTCCGCCTGGGTGTATCGTTCTAGAAAGAGATACAACTATCAGAATATTACGTTAATAATAAAAAGATGCCCTTCTACTGTTGCAAGTGGAAGGGCATTTCTTTTTATTTTCTGCCAGAATGATTACTTTTTCTTCATTGCGCCATAAATCGCTTCCTGTATCTGTTCGCGAATATGCAGTTGATTGAGTTTGCGGTTGGTGACATCGGGATAGATGCGGTTACTCAAAAAGACATAAACCAATTCGTTCACAGGGTCTACCCATGCGCACGTACCAGTAAATCCGGTATGACCGTAGGTTCCGGCAGGCACGACGGACGCACAGTTTCCTTTCTTCGGGTCTTCCATATCCGGCTTATCAAATCCTAGACCGCGACGGCTTATCTTCGACACTCCTGTCGTAAATAACTGGCAGGTTTCTTTGCTCAAATAACGTTGTCCGTCTATCTCTCCCCCATTCAGCAACATCTGATAGACATGCGCCACTTCACGGGCGGTAGAGAAAAGTCCGGCATTGCCTGCCAGCCCGCCGAAGAAAGAGGAAGCCTCATCATGTACGAATCCTTGCAAGGTTTCTTTCCGCAAGAAACGGTCCTTGTTGGAAGGAACGATTTCCGATTTAGAGAAACGCCGCAATGGCAGGTAACCGGTACGTTCCAGCCCCATCGGTCCGTAAAACTCACGTTGCAAATAGGCTTCCATAGGCATACCTGCCAACTGCTCTACCAACATTCCCAACAGAATAAATCCTATATCGCTATATATGTAACGTTTCTGTTTCAACGGAGCTTCCACTATTTTCTCTTCTATCACTTTCCGGAAAGAACGGTTCAACCACAGGTTGTCGCAAATCTGAATTGTATAGTCACCCTTTTTGACAGGAGAGATGTATTCACTTTTAAACTTGAATTTCGGATTCGCCCAGGTAGTCGCTCCAATCCGCACCGGATGCTGCGCATCTTTGCGTACGCTGAACAATCTTCCGTCGTAACTGTCCTTATCAATGACTTCTTGATAGAAAGGAAGCCAGGACGGCAGCCCAGACTGGTGGTACAGTATTTCTTGAATCGTTATATCTTTCTTATCAGTACGTTGCAGGAACGGCAAATAATCGGATATCTTATCGGTCAGGCTAAAACGTCCCTTATCGTAGAGTTTCATAAGCGCAAGCAGCGTCCCCGTTGTTTTGGAAAGGGAGGCCAAGTCGTAGATGTCCGTCGATTCGACACGGGGACTGCCTTTTCCCGCATAAGTGCCGAAAGCCTTATCAACCATGACATGCCCGTTTTTCAAGACGACCACCTGACAACCGGGATAGGCGCCCTGCTGAATACCGTCTAACGCAATAGTGTCAATCTTTTTGAGAAGGGCAGACGAAAGACCATATTCTTCGGGGACGAAATGTGAAGGAGTTTTTGGCGTGATAGTCACTCCCGCACCTGTCGGGAACAATCCGCCCAAACTTGCCGATAATCGTCCGTCGGCAGTGGCTTTGGCAAACAATATATCCGCCGTCTGACGCTGTACGTCGCTGTTGTGACTATGTCCCAATACCACTGCCGAAGCGTGAGACACCGAACGGTGAATCTGCAACATCATTTTACCGGGAGTGAAGAACAGGTAAATAGCCGGACTTTCGGGAGCGAACTTTGCAAAGAACGGCTGATAAGGAGCCAGGCGTTGTTCGCTGACGGCTATAATTATTCGTTTATAAGTAGCCAACGAATCACGCAACCGCCGATTCTCTTCTTCGGTCTGATTGGGACGGAGACGAAAACGCGCCAATGATACATAGCGGGACATTTGTTTGGCTAACGCTTCCGTTTCTCCCGGTTTTCCGACTTCGAGCAGAGCAATTGTCTGCGCTTTGTCGGCATGAAGCGGCAGGATATGATTCTTATTGTTCAGGACAGTAATTGCCGCCTGGTTCAACCGACGAACCAAATCACGTGCCTGAGGACTGTTGACACGCTGTTCCAAACCGGACAGTTGTATAAACGGCTTTTTCTTGAGTCCTAATACATATTTATAAGTCAGAACTTTACGGCATTTATTTTCAATATCCTCTTTGCTTAGTTCTCCTTTTTCAACGGCTTCGAGCACGGCAGGAACTTCGTCTTTTAGGTTGCGAGGAGCCAGTACCATATCATTGCCCGCTTTCAATGCTTGTAAGCTGACATTACCGCTGCCTACCACTCCTTTCATGGCAAGTGCGTCGGTGAATATCAATCCTTTGAAAGCTAACTCGTCCGTCAGCAAACCGGACACGACATTACGTGACAAGGAAGAAGGGACTCCGCCTATCGGCTCGATAACAGGCACTTGCAGATGCCCCACCATCATACCGCCCAGTCCTGCACGAATCGCTCTTTTAAAGGGATAAAGCTCTACGCTGTCCAAACGCTCGCGAGTGAAAGGAAGCACCGGAAGTGCTTTATGTGAATCGACATCAGTATCGCCATGACCGGGAAAATGCTTACATACGGACAATACTCCCCCACCTTCCAGACCATAAGCGTAAGCAATTACCTTATCTGCTACCTGTATCGGGTCTTCTCCGAAGGAACGGGTATTGATGACCGGATTCTTGGGATTGATATTCACATCCGCTACCGGAGCAAAGTTTACCTGTACCCCAATCTGCCGGCATTGACGGGCCACTTCACGCCCGTATTCGTAAATCAGTTGATTGTCACGGATACATCCCAATACCATATTTCTCGGGAAAACAGGTGTTCCACGCAAACGCATCGCCAACCCCCATTCTCCGTCGAAGGTAATCATAACAGGTACTTTCGCCAGTTTTTGTGCCCGGTTTGTCAAGTCAACCTGGGTTTGCATCTTCCCACCAGAGAAGAGAAGTCCGCCCACCTTATAGGTATCGACGGCTTCGCGCAGCAGCTCCAGGTTCCGTTTGGTATCTATCGGCGCAATGGTATAGATAAATAACTGTCCCACCTTTTCTTTAAAGGAGAGTTTGTTCATCACCGAGTCTACCCAATGACGGCAATCTTCATCCTGAAGAGCTTTAGACACCAGCAGTGGTTCGACAGTGGGAGTGATAACATTCTGAGCCGAACTTGTGACTTGTCCGGCTGAGAGTAGAAATAAAATCGCTAAAATTGAGGGAATTATCTTCATTTACATTTCAAAGTCAAATCGAGACGACCTACACGCACACCACTTTTTCCGGAATGCATGATGGGAATCTCTTTTCCGTCCATATTCAAATAAATTTTAGGGCCTTTCATAAAGGTATGTGAATGTCCGCCTAGAATGACATCAATATTGCGCGTTTTCGCAACCAGACGTTCGTCCATCTGAATGCCCAGATGAGACAGGCACACTATCACGTCACAGCCCTTCTTTTTCAACAAGGCTGCTATTTCGTTCGATACTTCAATAGGGTTCTCATAAATTACTCCTTCACATTTATTTGCCTGAATCAAGCCCTCGGGCCTCGCTCCCAATCCGAATACGCCAATCTTCAAGCCATATCTTTCGAGAATTACATAAGGCTTTACGATATCTTTCAGTGGGGTAGCATCGAGGTTGTAATTGGCGCAGACCACCGGAAAGTTTGCCATTTTGAAAAGACGTGCCATATTGTCCAGACCGAAATCAAATTCATGGTTACCGATAGTCATAGCATCATACCCCATTTCATTCATCAACTTGACTTCCACTTCTCCCTGAAACATATTATAATAAGGTGTACCCTGAGAAATGTCTCCGCAATCGAACAGCAGGACATTCTTATGTTCCTTGCGGAACTGGTCGAGGAAAGTAGCCCGACGGACAAAGCCGCCTTCATCGTAGTTACGGTCGCCTTTCTGGTTGATAGGTTCGATACGGCTATGCACATCGCTGGTCTGTAAAAGTATAAGTTCTTTGGTATTCTGTGCAAACAGAGAAAAAGCAAAGCTCAAGACAAGGCATAGCAGGAATGATATCTGAATTCTTTTCATATTCAATCTTTTTAAATTCTCCTTCTTATTTTATAGTAATACGTCCGTCCAGTTTGGAAGTAATCATTTTACCTTCGGCGGTTTGTTTGCGGACATAATCGAGGAATAGCCCACGCAAAGTAGCGCCATCGGGACATTCACGTTTCTCCGCTTGCAGAAAAGCGTCCATCTGTCCGTTGCCGTCTGCCAGATAGTCGATGGTGGCTACCGTATAGAGCTGGTTGTCTTCTACGGGTTTACCGCCAATTGTTGCGTCCAGCAACTCTCCTTTCTTTGTGATTTCCAATCGAATACCGCTCACCCCCTCTCCGTGAAGAGAAGCAATCGCTTTAAAAAGACGTTTCATATCCGAGCCTTTCATCGTCAGGATGCAAAGGGAGTTCTCAAAGGGAAGTATCTCGAAAATTTCACTTACTGTGATTTCACCTTTCGGCAGGATATTGCGCAATCCACCCATATTTACCAACCCCATATCGGCCGGTTTGCCCAATATCGGAGCGGCAGCCTGTTGCAAAACGCTTGCTACGAGATTGGAAAGCAGACTTTCGGGGCCTCCCTTATCCATTTTCATTTCACTGGTACCGATGACCTCATACATCATCCCGTCAATTTTGTCCTTATAGGGTTTCAATACTTCGGTAGCTTTTTTATCGGGATTAGTATCCCAAGCAGAATCTATCTTAATCATACTACCTTCTACTTTTGCCACTTGATAGTGAGCCGTAGCCTTCCGTGTCGAGCGACAAGACGTAAACAGGAATCCGCCTGCCAATGCTGCCACTATCAGATACTTTACATAAGTCTGTTTCATGTTCGCTATTTTTTTATATGCTACAAATATACAAAAAACATTTGGCTATCTGCCAAATAATTCGTTACTTTGCACCGCTTTCGCGCAATCGCTGTCAAGAGACGAGATACTTGGTATGTTGCGTTGTAACGATGAAACAATTTAATAATAACAACAATGGATTTAATTAAAATTGCAGAAGAAGCATTCGCTACCGGTAAACAGCACCCGAGCTTCAAAGCAGGAGACACTGTAACAGTAGCATATCGTATTATTGAAGGTAACAAAGAACGTGTACAGTTGTACCGTGGTGTTGTTATCAAAATCGCCGGTCACGGAGACAAAAAACGTTTTACTGTACGTAAGATGTCAGGAACTATAGGCGTAGAAAGAATTTTCCCAATCGAATCACCGGCTATCGACAGCATCGAAGTGAACAAGGTAGGTAAAGTTCGTCGCGCTAAATTGTACTACCTGCGTGCTCTTACCGGTAAGAAAGCTAGAATCAAAGAAAAAAGAGTTAACAACTAAGTCGGACTCTTCGATTCGAAATAAAAAAGGGAGCTTCATTCAATGTGAAGTTCCCTTTTTTATTGGCTATTAAATGCCGGCTCTTTTTCCTCACCGGTCAAGGAAATGTTCCCCGGTGAGAAACGGTCGTTTCCCGGTGCCGGAACTCATCAGCCATCCAAAGCCTCTATCCAGTACATTACACCTTCTTCCTGTAGAGTGTAGAGACAAAAAAATCCCCGAAAGCAATAGCTCCCGAGGATTTTCATTACCTTTATTATAAAATTGATATTATTCCTTAATCTCTTTCAATTCCCAAGCCAAAGCACTGGCACCCAATACAGCAGCATCGGAGTCTTTCAGTTCGGAAACGAGCAATTTCGTCTTGCCTTTATAGATATTCAACACATTGTCGTCAATTGACTTCTGAATCGGTTTCATGATATAATCACCCGATTTAGCCAGACCACCGAACAATACAATAGCTTCCGGGCTGGAGAATGCGATAGCGTCCGCTAATGCTTCACCCAGAATGTTACCTGTAAATTCGAAGATTTCCTGTGCAAGTTTATCTCCTTGTACGGCTGCGTCATATACATCTTTCGAAGTGATGTTTTCTGCAGGAATGTTACGAAGCAAACTACTGTCTGTACGAGCAGCCAGGAATTCACGTGCAGTACGGGCTACACCGGTAGCCGAGCAGTAAGTTTCCAGACAACCTTTACGGCCGCAACCGCAGATACGACCGTCACGACGAGCAATCACGTGACCTAATTCACCTGCAAAGCCGTCATGACCATACACCATCTGACCGTTGATAACGATACCGCTACCCACACCGGTACCGAGTGTAATCATGATAAAATCTTTCATACCACGGGCAGCACCGTAAGTCATTTCACCGATAGCGGCAGCATTAGCGTCGTTTGTCAAAGCAGTAGGAATACCCAGTCTTTCTTCAAACATAGCAGCTAATGGAAGGATACCTTTCCAAGGCAAGTTCGGAGCAAATTCAATCGTTCCCGTATAGTAGTTACCATTCGGAGCACCGACACCGATACCTCTGATTTTGTCAACACCGCCATTGGCGATAATCAACGGAAGCAGGTTCTTGCAAACTTCGTCAGCATATTCTTCGGCAGTAGGATAACCGGCAGTTTTGATTGAGCTGCTGGCAATAATAGTTCCGCGTGCGTCTACAATTCCAAAGACGGTGTTCGTTCCGCCTATGTCAATACCTACTACGTAGGGCTTTTCCATGTTTGAATTCATGATACTTTTATTTAAAAGGGTTAGTTAATCATTAAGTTTACTGCACACAAATTACGTAAAGAAGATTGAGTCTACAAAATGTTTTTGAAAAAAAGTTCAACCTCTTTGCAACTTTTCGTATCTTGCAGTCGTCTAATAGTAGAAAATAATTAGAAAACAGAAATTAAATAAAGGAAATTGTGATACAACTAACAAACATCAACAAGACCTACAACAACGGAGCTCCCCTCCATGTACTCAAAGGCATCAACCTCCATATCGAACGAGGTGAGTTCGTTTCCATCATGGGAGCATCAGGTTCGGGCAAATCAACCTTACTTAATATATTAGGTATTCTTGATAATTATGATACCGGAGATTATTATCTGAACAATGTACTTATCAAAAATCTGAGCGAAACCAAAGCTGCCGAATACCGGAACCGTATGATAGGATTCATTTTCCAGTCGTTCAACCTGATTTCCTTTAAAGATGCCGTAGAGAATGTTGCACTTCCTTTATTTTATCAGGGAGTGGGCCGCAAGAAACGCAATGCGCTTGCTCTGGAATATCTCGACCGTCTGGGGTTAAAGGACTGGGCGCATCATATGCCGAACGAAATGAGCGGCGGGCAAAAACAGCGTGTAGCCATCGCCCGTGCACTTATCACCCAACCGCAAATTATCCTGGCGGACGAACCGACAGGAGCATTGGACAGTAAGACTTCCGTAGAAGTAATGCAGATTCTGAAAGATTTGCACCGGACGGGAATGACAATTGTAGTCGTCACCCACGAAAGCGGTGTCGCCAACCAGACAGACAAGATTATACATATCAAAGACGGTGTCATCGAGCGAATCGAAGATAACATCGATCATGACGCCTCTCCTTTCGGTAAGGACGGCATCATGAAATAATTCAAAATCCACCACTACTATACAAACATTATCATGATTGATACTTGGCAAGAAATATATAGTACCATCAAGCGCAACAAGCTGAGGACTTTTCTCACCGGATTTGCCGTAGCATGGGGTATCTTTATGCTTATCGTCCTCTTGGGAGCCGGGAACGGACTGATTCACGCATTCGAAGAATCTGCTTCGGAACGTGCACTGAACAGTATTAAAATCTATCCGGGCTGGACCTCCAAGTCTTACGACGGATTAAAAGAGGGACGGCAGATTCAACTGGACAACAAGGATTTCCAAATCACCGATACCCATTTTCCCAAAAATGTAATTACGACAGGAGCATCACTCTGGCAAGGCTCCGTCAACATCAGTTTCGGTTCGGAATATGCCAGTGCCGGACTGGCGGGAGTCTTTCCCAACCACATAGAAATGGAAACCATAAAGCTTTTTAAAGGGCGTTTCATTAATGAGACGGATATAAAAGAAAGACGGAAAGTAATTGTCCTACATAAGAAAACAGCAGAGATTCTTTTTAATAAGACACATACCGAACCTATCGGACAATTTGTCAACATGGGAAATGTCGCCTATCGGGTAGTCGGACTTTGCGTCGACAAAGGAGACAGTGGAGAGAATCCCGCTCTCATTCCTTTTTCCACCCTGCAAATAATCTATAACAAAGGAGACAAGCTGAACTGTCTGACCATTGCTACAAAGAATCTGGAAACAATCGAAGCGAATGAGAACTTTGAAAAAGAATACCGGAAAGCCCTAGGTGCCAACCATCGTTTTGACCCAACCGATCATAGCGCTATCTGGATATGGAACCGATTCACCAATTATCTACAACAACAAAAAGGCATGGGCATTCTACGCACCGGAATCTGGGTAATCGGTATCTTCACTCTTCTAAGCGGTATTGTAGGGGTATCCAATATCATGCTGATCACCGTGAAAGAACGTACACGCGAGTTCGGTATCCGCAAGGCATTAGGAGCTAAACCAAGCTCAATTCTCTGGCTAATTATTGTAGAAAGTATAATCATCACCACTATATTCGGATATATCGGCATGGTAGCAGGCATCGGAGTGACCGAATGGATGGACAATGCTTTCGGAAATCAGACTATGGACACCGGAGTGTGGACAGAAACGGTTTTCCTGAATCCTACCGTAGATATAAGAATTGCCATACAGGCTACACTCACATTAGTAATAGCTGGAACGTTAGCCGGATTGTTCCCTGCCCGCAAAGCGGTCAGCATCCGACCGATTGAAGCACTTAGAGCAGATTAAGAGTATGAGAATAGACATGGATACCTGTGAGGAAATCCTCATAACCATCACAAGAAATAAAACGAGAAGCCTGCTGACTGCCTTCGGGGTGTTCTGGGGAATCTTCATGCTTGTTGCCCTTATCGGCGGCGGACAGGGACTGGAAGATATGATGAAAAAGAACTTTGAAGGATTTGCCACCAATTCCGGCTTCCTAGCTTCACAAAGAACGGGTGAGGCGTACAAAGGTTTCCGCAAAGGCAGATGGTGGGACTTGGAAGCTACTGACGTCGAACGTCTCCGTTCCCAAGTCAAGGATGTGGAAGTCATAACTCCTTCCATAGCCCGTTGGGGTTCGAAAGCGGTGTATGAAGATAAAAAATATGATTGCAGCGTGAAAGGATTGTATCCCAACTATCTCCATATCGAATCGCAGGAAATGGCTTACGGCAGATTTATCAATGATGTGGATATAAAGGAAGCCCGCAAAGTGTGCGTTATCGGAAAGCGGGTTTATGAAAGTCTTTTCAAAGCAGGAGAAGACCCGTGTGGCAAATACATACGTGTAGACGGTATTTATTACCAGATTATCGGAATGTCTTCTTCCGAAGGGGATATGAACATACAGGGACGGGCTTCGGAGGCTGTCACCCTGCCCTTCACCACCATGCAGCAAACGTATAACCTGGGCGGACGAATTGATGTAATCTGTTTCACCGTGAAGCACGGCGTCAAAGTGTCCGACGTACAACCGGAAATGGAACAGATTATCAAAGCCGCGCATTATATCGCTCCCAATGACAAACAGGCGCTTATGTACTTGAATGCAGAAGCTATGTTTTCGATGGTTGACAACTTATTCACCGGTATCAACATCTTAGTCTGGATGGTTGGCTTGGGAACCCTGCTGGCCGGTGCCATCGGTGTGTCGAACATCATGATGGTGACTGTGAAAGAGCGCACCACCGAAATCGGTATTCGCCGGGCAATCGGGGCACGCCCGAAAGACATCATGCAACAAATCCTGTCTGAAAGTATGGTGTTGACAACCATTGCAGGAATGTGCGGAATCTCCTTTGCCGTCATGGTACTGCAACTGGCAGAAATGGCTGCCAACTCAAGCGGTGGAGATACTCGTTTCCAAGTCAGTTTCGGACTGGCAATCGGTACTTGCGCTTTGTTGGTAGCATTAGGAATGTTGGCAGGGTTGGCCCCCGCTTACCGAGCGATGGCTATCCGACCGATTGAAGCTATCCGGGACGAGTAGAAATTGAGAATAGAGAGTTGAGAACGAAGAATTAAAAATTAAACACATATATCCAAGATGAAAAAGTATCTGAAAATCGCATTATTGGTAATCATTGCCATAATCCTTATTGGAACGTTCGTATTCCTTTATCAGAAATCACAGCCGAAAGTTACTGTCTACGAAACAGTGAAGGCGGAAATAACAGATTTGCAAAAGACTACAGTAGCCACCGGAAAAGTGGAACCGAGAGATGAAATCTTAATCAAGCCGCAGATTTCCGGCATCATAGACGAATTATACAAAGAAGCGGGACAAAGTGTAAAGAAAGGCGAAGTGATAGCCAAAGTTAAAGTTATTCCCGAACTCGGCCAATTAAACTCAGCGGAAAGCCGTGTACGGCTGGCAGAAATCAATGCGGCTCAGGCTGAAACTGACTTTAACCGCATAAAGAAACTGTATGACGACCAGCTAATCAGCAGGGAAGAGTACGAGAAAAGCGAAGTAGCTTTAAAACAGGCACTTGAAGAGAAACAGACTGCCAAGGATAACCTGGAAATCGTAAAAGAAGGAATCACCAAAAACAGTGCGTCTTTCAGTAGCACCATGATTCGCTCTACGATTGACGGACTGATTCTGGACGTACCTGTAAAAGCCGGAAACTCGGTTATTATGAGCAACACCTTTAATGACGGAACGACCATTGCAACGGTAGCCAACATGAATGACCTGATTTTCCGCGGCAATATTGATGAAACGGAAGTAGGACGTATCCACGAACAGATGCCGATAAAGCTGACAATCGGTGCTTTACAGAATCTGACCTTTAACGCAATCCTGGAATATATATCTCCCAAAGGAGTGGAAACGAACGGAGCCAACCAGTTCGAAATCAAGGCTGCCATTTCCGTTCCGGACTCCGTACAAATCCGTTCCGGTTATTCTGCCAATGCAGAAATCGTATTACAACGTGCCAATCAGGTATTGGCTGTCCCCGAAAGTACCATTGAGTTCAGTGGTGATTCTACTTTTGTGTATATCATGACGGATTCCGTGCCTCAACAAAAGTTCCAACGTACCCAAGTGACCACAGGGATGAGCGATGGTATCAAGATAGAAATAAAGAAAGGGGTAACTGCGCAAGACAAGATACGTGGTGCTGAAAAAAAAGACAAATAATAGATTTCCATGAAAACAATCCGTAAAACCATATCCGTACTCCTGCTCTCAGGAATCGGAATAATTTCCATCCAGGCGCAGGAAAACAGTTCGTCACAAGCGTGGACGTTGCGGCAATGCATCGACTATGCCATTGAACATAATACAGGGATTCGCCAATCCGCTAACAATGCGGAAATAAGTAAAGTGGATGTACACACCACTAAGTGGGCACGTCTACCCAACTTGAGTGGTAGCGCCAACCAAAACTGGAGTTGGGGACGCACCGCTTCACCGATAGATAACTCATATAGCGATATCAACAGTGCCAATACAAGCTTCAGTTTAGGCACAAATGTACCTATATTTACCGGTTTGCAGTTGTCTAACCAATATTCACTTGCCAAACTAGACTTGAAAGCGGCTATTGAAGACCTCAACAAAGCCAAAGAGGACATTGCCATCAATGTCACTTCTGCCTATTTACAAGTTTTGTTTAATCTGGAAATTAGCAAAGTCGCTTATAATCAAGTAAATTTGAGCAAAGACCAACTGAAACGAATTCAAGGACTTTTCGGAGTAGGTAAAGCATCTCCGTCCGAAGTGGCCGAAGCACAGGCACGAGTCGCCCAAGATGAAATGACCGCTGTGCAGTCCGACAATAAATACAAATTATCATTACTGGACCTCAGCCAACTTTTGGAATTACCCACACCGGAAGGTTTCATCCTTGAAAATCCCCAAGAGGAACTGGTGTTTGCCCCTCTCACTCCGCCGGATGATATTTATACACAGGCACTTGCCTACAAGCCAAGTATCAAGTCCGCAGAATACAAATTACAAGGGAGTATCAACAGCATCCGTATTGCGCAAAGTAACTTCTACCCACAGTTGTCTTTCAGTGCCGGATTAGGAAGTAATTACTATACAGTCAACGGAAAATCGGAAAGGGGCTTCGGCAACCAGATGAAAAACAATTTGAACAAATATGTAGGATTCAATCTTAGTGTCCCGCTCTTCAACCGTTTTTCTACACGCAATAAAGTACGGACAGCCCGCTTGAAGCAGAATAATCTTACACTGCAACTTGACAATGCTAAGAAAAAGCTCTACAAGGAAATTCAACAATCCTGGTACAATGCTTTGGCTGCAGAAAGCAAATATAATTCCAGTGAAGTTGCAGTAAAAGCCAATGAAGAATCTTTCCGGCTTATGAGCGAAAAATTCAATAACGGCAAAGCTACGTTTGTAGAATACAATGAATCAAAGCAGAATTTGACAAAAGCCCTCTCAGACAGGCTGCAAGCCAAATATGATTATCTGTTCTGTACTAAAATTCTGGATTTCTATAAAGGACAGATTATAGAATAGAACGTTTATGTGTCATAAATAAGACTGCACTGTCCGTATCTTAAAACATATCCGTCGGTTCATTCGTTACTATAGAAAGAACCAACGGATATGAAACATTTTATTATTGCAGCAGAAATTTATCTGGCAGGAGGATGCTTCTGGGGAACGGAACATTTCCTGAAACAAATCAGAGGAGTAGAAAGTACTCAGGTGGGATACGCCAATAGTATCATCACTAATCCGACATACCAACAGGTATGTTCGGGAGAAACGAATGCAGCCGAAACGGTGAAAGTGGTCTATGACCCTGAAACGATAGATTTAGGACTGCTCCTCGAACTCTATTTTAAGACAATCGATCCTACCAGTCTTAATCAGCAAGGGAATGACCGCGGTACGCAGTATAGAACAGGGATTTACTATACAAACAAAGACGATGTGCCTGTTATCAATCAAGCTATTCAAATGCTAGCGAGTCAATATAAAAATCCTATTGCTATAGAAGTGAAGCCATTAACCAATTTCTATCCGGCAGAAAACTATCATCAGGATTATCTGGATAAGAATCCGAACGGATATTGCCATATCAATCCTGCTTTATTTGAAATGGCACGGAAAGCCAATGCTCCCCAGGCTAAGAGTTATCAAAAACCGGATGATGCAACTCTACGAAAGAAATTGTCAGCAGAGCAATATGCAGTAACTCAGAAGAATGCAACAGAACCGGCTTTCAGGAATGAGTATTGGGATGAACATCGCCCCGGCATTTATGTAGATATTACTACCGGAGAACCCTTGTTTGTTTCTACCGACAAGTTCGACTCCGGTTGCGGATGGCCCAGTTTCTCCAAACCCATTCGGAAAGAACTGATTGCGGAAAAAAAAGATACTACCTATGGAATGATTCGGACAGAAGTACGCAGCAAAAGCGGTGACGCCCATTTGGGACATGTATTCACTGACGGTCCGAAAGAAAAGGGTGGACTCCGCTATTGCATCAACAGTGCCTCGCTTCGTTTTATTCCAAAAGAGAAGATGAAAGAGGAAGGTTATGGAGACTACTTATCACTCGTTAAATAATGGATCGAAATAGATAAAAGCTCACCAAATAATCAAAAGCTGTGGACAATATATCCAATTAATCATTTGCATTTATGCCCGTTTTCACGTATCTTCGTCTAGTGATTCATAAAAAGCTGATAAGAAGATGAAATATCCCATTGGAATACAGAGTTTCGACCAAATCCGTGAAGACGGATTTGTTTATGTAGACAAGACAGACTTGATTTACGACCTTGTCATGAATGGAAAAATCTATTTCTTGAGCCGTCCACGCCGCTTTGGGAAAAGCCTGTTGGTTAGCACGCTTGCCTGTTACTTCCAAGGGAGAAAAGAACTTTTCGACGGACTAGCAATCGCCAGTCTTGAAAAAGACTGGTTACAATATCCTATCTTCCGTGTGGACTTCAACGGCGGAAACTACACCCGTGAAGCAGAACTGGAAAAAAGTATCGAAACCTACATAGCCAAATGGGAAGTGGAATATGGTAAAGACCCCCTTGAAACCACCACAGGAGATCGCTTCAAGGGAGTATTACAACGTGCCTACCAAAAGACCGGGCAGCGCGCCGTAGTGCTAATCGATGAATATGATAAACCCATCCTCGATGTGTTGGACACCGGAGCTTTCACACGCAATCACGAAGGAGAAAAACTACTGCTCGAAGAGCATCACAGAGAAATTCTGAAGTCGTTCTATTCCACCTTCAAAGGAGCCGACGAGTATCTGAAATTTGTACTGCTGACGGGAGTCACGAAATTCTCACAAGTAAGTGTATTCAGCGGTTTCAACCAGCCTAAAGACATTAGTCTGGACGAACGCTACGAATCATTATGCGGAATCACCCAAGAAGAGTTGGAAAAATACTTCGAAGAACCTATATCGCGATTGGCAACTAAATACGAATGTACGGTTGAAGAAATGAAGGACTGGCTAAAAAGACAGTACGATGGTTATCATTTTAGTACGAACATGGCAGCCATTTACAATCCGTTTAGCTTACTCAATACTTTTGATATGAATGAAATCCACAACTATTGGTTCTCTACCGGGACTCCTACTTATTTGATACGCTTGCTACAGCACAATCATGAGCAGATGAACGAACTGACTGGCAAATTTTATAAACCGTCTTTATTTGTGGACTACAAGGCAGATGTGGAACAGCCTTTACCTATGATTTATCAAAGCGGTTATCTCACAATTAAGGAGTATAACAAAAGAATGGGAACCTATTTGCTTGACTTCCCGAATAATGAGGTGCGTGAGGGATTCTTGTCTGTATTAGCAGCCAATTATATGAAGCCGAAGAGTAAGGAAGTGACGAGTTGGATAACAGATGCCGTGATGGACCTTGAACAAGGTGATACAGACGCGTTCCGCCGTTCCCTCACCTCTTTTTTGGCAAGTATACCCTATGACTCCCACGGTTCGTTGAAAGATATAGATATAACAGAAAAGCATTTTCAATATACTTTTTATCTATTACTTCGACTGATAGGCGTATATTGCACTGCCATCCATTGTGAAGACCGCCAAAGCTACGGACGGGTGGATTGTACGCTGGAGATGGAGGATTACGTCTATATCTTTGAATTCAAAATGGACGGAACAGCACAGGAAGCTTTGGAACAAATAGAGAAGACCGGCTATGCCAAACCTTACCTGGCAGACAGACGAAAGGTGGTTTGTATTGGAGTCAACTTTTCATCCGCCACACGGACAGTCGAAGATTGGGAAGAAATCTCCATCGTTTCCCAAACAAAGAGTTATTAAAAGTAGGATAAATAATAAAAGGCGAACATCTGAAAGAGAATATGGAAGGCTATTATAAACTGATTGCCGGACGTCTTGCACAGAAAGGGCTGATAAGTGAAATCGAGGCGGATACAATCCGCCCCGACACCCAAGTTACGGGCAATGCCCGGAATAGTCTAGCCGACGAGAAGTCGGAGTCTAGTTCTCCTACCACCGAGGAGTAGTGATAATGATATTAATAATAAAGGAATAGGTTATCTTCTTGAACCGTTGCTTCTTTCAGATGAACGGGAAGAGCTATTACTTCTCACACTTCCAGAAGAACGTCTTTCTGTCTGTCCACTAGAAACATTGCTCCTACTGGGACTACCGCTTCGAGTAGAGCTGGAGTTGCTGCTACCACGGTTTGAACTGCTACTGTTTCTCCGACTGGAAGAGCCGTTGTTTCTTTCGGAACTGTTATTTTTACTAGAGGAACTACTTTCACTTCGTCTGCTTGAACTTCCTGTCGAACTGCTGTTTGTACGTCCGCTTTCACGATTAGAACCGGAAGTTGTCGAGTTACCACTTGCCGGTCTACGCCCGGAACTTGATGAACCGGAATTCGTTTCCGGACGACGATTGAAATGACCTTCACCTCTGTTGTTGTTTCTATCAGGCACAACGTCCTTGTTCGGTCTTTCATTCCCGGACGGCCTAGATGGTCTGGTAGAAGTGGACGGCCTATGTTCCGTTCCGGGACGAGAACCCGTTGATGTTCCGGGACGTGAAGAACTACCCGGACGTACAGCCACTCCTGGACGAGTCGGTGCATTATGCGGACGGGTGGAAGAATTCGGACGGAAATGAACCGAGCCAAAATCCGAACGGCGATAAGAGTGATATACTCTCTGATCCCTCACCCGATGCGGAGTAGAATAATGGTGGAAATTAGTATATCTGCCCCGATAATAGCTTGTATGATGAATATACGGACGATAATGTGCTCCACAATATGTACGATAATGATAAGGTACTCCAAAGTAGAACAAGCTACGATTCGGATAATTGACATAAACGCGGAAACTCCATTTTCCTCCGGTCACGTATATCGGCCGATAGAAATAATCGGCTCCCATAAAACGGCGGTATTGCACATCACTCAATACCCAGCGAAGGTCATCATTACGAATATCCAATGCTTCATAATAATCGTCCAACGCCCATTCATAACCACGTGCCACATAATCCATTATATTACGGACAGAATAAATAAAGTCGTAATTAATCTCATACGCATCATTATATTGCTGAGTACTCAGACTCAATTCATATGCCATCTTATCCGTAAGGAAACGTGTCTCCTTACGCACTTTGCTGGTGCTCATTCCAGCCATCACGGTCATACTGGCACTCAGACCGACAGCAAAGAGTAAAAACAGTATTCGTTTCATAATTCAATCTCCTATCATTTATTATTCTGATGATACTCCTTGATAAACTTACGCACTTCATCTTTATAGATATCAGAGAATAAGATATTAATCACCTTATTAAAATTCTGTTTGTCCCTTACATACGGATACATCTTCTTCATCATCTCCACCTGGTCGGGAGTATAAGAAATCTCCTTCACCATTTCCACACATTGAGCCGAAGTGACATCATGCTTTTGTAGCATCCTCTCAATCATTTTTTTCTGTTCATCATCCATTATTGTAAACTTCAACTTATCATGAAAATTTTCAAACTCCGAGTCGGACATTACCCGAATCTCTTCCACCGGATAACGGTTCGGAAAGGCTCCGATTGCAGTAACAGCCGTTGGCGAAGGGGTTACTACCGTAGTAGCGTTCATCTCCATACTTCTGTCTTTAAAAGAATCCATTCCCGATACACGCCCGTCTGTGAACTGAATCAGCACAACAGACCATCCAGCATTGGCAGTCGTTGAATAACGGCGATATTCCCATTCTTCCGAATTTCCTTCGAAACGGCGAAAGTCGGGTTCTGCTCCAAAAACATTACGAACCTCAAGCGGTGTCATTCCCTGCTGAATGCTCATCAACATTTTACCGGACATATTACTGGACGTGAAGCAAGCACTGGTCAAAAGAATCAATGACAAAAACAAAACAGCGTGTATCTTTTTCATAACGATATAGTTTTTATTAATTAGCAAATATCAGCGTCTTCCGTAGTTCTGCACAAACTCATTCATCTTATCCTTATTCGAAGAGAATGTCAGCGTAGAAATTACTGTGAAGAACGCCTCTTTATCAACAATCCGGGGATACATCATCTTCATTATCTCCATCCGATCATCATCAAAAGTATAGAGTTTCGTCAATTGGAGACATTGACCGGAAGTGAAATCCGAACTTGCCAATGCTGCATTTATCAATGCTATGCGGTCATCTTTGAAAGGTTCTTTCTTCACATTACCAAGAAATGTCTGAAAGAGTTGGTTGTCCATCACTCTGTCGTGGCGGTCGTAATTCGGGCGATGCCCTCCTTGTCCGGGACGTCCGGGTCTGTTGTCCGGGCGAATCCCGCCACGTTCATTCACCATTATCTCTTTTACACCATTTCCATTGAAATAGACACGTTCATTATATAACTTTTCTCCTTTCCATACACGCTCTCCCGGACGGGTGAAACGGGTAGCATACACTTCAATAGTATAATAGCCCGACCTCAAGTTGGCAACGAAACACGTTGTAGTCGGCAGACACATCTGATTGCCGCCAAAGTAAACAAGAATCGGTGTATTTCCACCGTCAATGCGGATTCCGCTAAGGGATTGCGCCTTCAAGGAAAGGGCAGCAAACAGTATACAGAGACTTATTATTATCCTACGCATAGCATATCTAGTTTTTATTATTAATACCTTTAATCTGATACCACAAAAATAGGGTGAGAAAACTCCCCACCCCAATGATTCTCTCTATTCGTATGTAGGGATTTCCCTATTCTATTTAGGATTCCGCCAAAGTGATGCCATCCTCATGCAGGGCAATCAAACGTTTCTTATACAAGTCACCCACTCCTTTCTTGAAGGTCTTTTTGCTCACACCGAACGTAGCATAAATATCTTCCGCAGGGCTTTTATCATTCAAGCTGATTCGCCCGCCCTGTTCTTTGATATAATCCAGCAATGTTATCGCAAAATCATCAATCTTCTCAAAGCCCGGTTTCTGAAGAATCAAGTCTACTTTGCCATCTTCGCGCACCTGCTTCACGAAAGCTTTCATTTCCATCCCTGTCTCCAGCGAACGGAATATTTCATTCTCATACAGCAGACCGCTATACTTATTATCTATAATAGCCTTAAAGCCCAAATCCGTTTTTTGCCAGATAAGGATATTCACCTCATCACCCGAAGCATACTCCGGTTTGTCTTTCGACAGATAACGCTCCACCTTTGCCGAAGCCACGATACGATAACTTTCTTCGTCCAGATGCGCATGAACCACGTATTTACGTCCCACCTGCATCTTCATCTTCTGCTCACGGAACGGCACAAACAAGTCTTTCATCAGCCCCCAATTCAAAAAAGCCCCGTATTGATTCACCCAAGACACTTCGAGACAAGCAAACTGGTCGACCTGTACGAACGGGGTCAGCGTAGTGGCAATCAACCTCTCATCCATATCCAGATAAAGAAACACATTCAAAATGTCCCCAATCTTACAATCCTCGGGCACATAGCGGGTAGGCAACAAAATCTCACCTTCTTCCCCACCGTCGAGATATACGCCGAAATCGACTTCTTTCACGACTTCAAGCTGGTTGAACTTTCCTAATTCGATGCTCATATTCTTATCTATTTATTATATAAGATACAAAGATAATCTATTTTGACCAGATCTCTCTACGAGTCAGCTATAACTTTTCGTTATCAAGCAAAACTATTTGCAATGAACAATCTGCTTTCTAATATGTTAACTTTGTAGCGGCAAAAAAGAAAAAGTAAATTATTCACCTTTTAAACATATAAGATTATGGAATTTCTAACCAACGAGAAACTTACGATTGTGGGAGCTGCCGGAATGATCGGCTCCAACATGGCACAAACAGCCATGATGATGAAACTCACTCCGAATATTTGTCTCTATGATCCATTCGCACCAGCTTTGGAAGGAGTGGCAGAAGAACTGTATCACTGCGGTTTTGAAGGTGCCAACCTCACCTATACTTCCGACATCAAGGAAGCGCTGACCGGAGCTTCTTATATTGTTTCTTCCGGTGGAGCAGCCCGCAAGGCAGGTATGACCCGCGAAGATTTGTTGAAAGGAAATGCAGAGATTGCCGCCCAATTTGGTAAAGATGTGCGTCAATACTGCCCGAATGTGAAACATATCGTTGTCATCTTCAATCCGGCAGACATTACCGGTTTGATTACCTTATTATATGCAGGTTTGAAACCTTCACAGGTTTCCACATTGGCTGCCCTTGACAGCACTCGCTTGCAAAATGAATTAGTGAAATACTTCCACATTCCTGCTTCCGACATTCAGAATTGCCGTACGTATGGCGGCCATGGAGAACAAATGGCTGTATTTGCATCTACCACCAAAATAAAAGGAGAACCCCTGACCGATCTCATCGGCACTACCCGTCTTCCGTTGACGGAATGGGAAGCACTGAAAGTACGTGTCATCCAAGGTGGAAAGCATATCATCGACCTGCGCGGCCGTTCTTCTTTCCAAAGTCCGGCTTATCTTTCCATTGAAATGATTGCTGCCGCTATGGGCGGACAACCTTTCCGCTGGCCTGCCGGAACGTATGTTTCTAACGGCAAATTCGACCATATCATGATGGCAATGGAAACTTCAATTACCAAAGACGGTGTTACTTATAAAGAAGTAGCCGGAACTCCTGCCGAACAGGAAGAACTGGAAAAGAGCTACGAACATCTGTGTAAACTTCGTGACGAAGTAATTGAAATGGGAATCATCCCAGCCATCAAGGACTGGCATGCATTGAATCCCAATATAGACTAATCAAACAATATTAGCGAAAAGCCGGAAAAGAGATGTGTTTTCTCTTTTCCGGCTTTTATTCCAATTACTCACATATACCCTACGCTTAGTCTATAAATCTTTCAAGACTCCAATTCTAATGACCATGCAAAGTTGGAGATAATTCATCAATTAAAAAAACAGACAAAATGGAAAAAGTACCTAAACTGAAGTTCCAGGTACTTAAAGTGCGAAATATAGTGCTTATCCTATCCAAATTAGTGAATGAAATAAACTCCCTATCAAAATTTATAGAATATCTGTCATTTTTGAGAAGTACATTCGGAACAAATCCCTTTTAGTACATAGTTTATGCTGTGCAAAGTAAATCCTTCAGGCAAATCAACCACCGGGATATGCGTCCCTTCCAGGCAAAATGTCTTATGGCATTTCTCACAATAGAAATGTGAATGTAAATCCTGCACCACACAATTGCAAGAGTTGTCGCAAACGGCATACTTCAACGAACCGCTTCCATCGTCTATGCTATGTATGAGGTGATGAGACAAGAAGAGAGCGATAGTACGGGAAATGGTCGATTTATCGACTGTATCCAGCAGAGTCTCCAAATCAAGCAATGATACTGCACGTTCAACCTCCATCATATTCTTTAATATGAGAAGCCTTATTGCTGTCGGCTTGATATCTCTCCGCGCCAACTTATCCAAATAAATATTCTCTTCCATAATCTCTTACTTTATCATTTTCTGTATTCTTACAGCATTCATAATAGCGAGCAACGCAACACCTACATCTGCAAAAACTGCTTCCCAAAGGGTAGCGATTCCACCGGCTCCCAATATCAGTACGAGCAGCTTTACTCCGAATGCCAGCGAAACGTTCTGCCAGACAATCTTGCGCGTCAATTTTCCTACCTTGATGGCTTCGGCTACTTTTGAAGGTTGGTCTGTCTGTATCACAACATCGGCTGTTTCAATCGCTGCATCGCTACCCAATCCGCCCATGGCAATACCAACGTGACTTAAAGCAAGCACCGGTGCGTCATTCATTCCATCACCGACAAATGCAATCTGATTCGTCCCGTCCTGCCGCAGTTCTTCCAAATGCCGCACTTTTCCTTCCGGCAACAAATCTCCATAAGCACTTTTGATACCGAGCTTTTCCGCAAAGTTAGTAACAATACTCTGTTTATCACCGGATAATATCTGAATGTTTTTGATATGCAACATTTTTAAATCATCAATAGCTTTCTTTGCATCCTCTTTCAATGTATCAGCTAATAACAAATAACCAGCATAGTCTGTTCCAATGGCGCAGACTACAATCGTATCGGTAATCTGTAATAATTCTGCCGGATATTTGATATTAAATTTGGATAGTAAACGACAGTTTCCAACCAATACCGGAGTTCCGTTAATCATTGCCTCCAAACCGAATCCGGCAAATTCTCTTGTACCGGTGACAGGTAGCAGTTCTACGTTTTGTAGCTTTGCATAGTTCACTATGGCTTTAGCAATCGGATGGGTACTGTTGCTTTCTACCGAAGCAACCATCTTAATCAATTCTTTTTCTTTAATACCGGATGCGGATTTACATTCTTGCACTTCAAAAGTTCCCTGAGTCAGCGTTCCCGTTTTATCAAATACAACCGTATTGATTTTAGTGATTGCATCCAGATAATTACCGCCTTTGAATAAGATTCCCAACCGGGAAGCAGCTCCGATGCCACCAAAATATCCCAACGGAATACTTACTACCAAAGCACACGGGCACGAAATCACCAGAAAGACGAGAGCCCTGTACAGCCAGTCATTAAACACATACGCAAACTGATTATCAATGAATGAATAAACAAACGGAAAGAGTACGATTAATACCGCCAGTCCTATAACAATAGGTGTGTAGATGCGTGCAAATTTACGGATAAACAATTCTGCCGGAGCTTTTCGTTCCGAAGCATTTTGCACAAGTTCCAATATTCGGGCAAGCGCACTCTTATCGAATGGTCTTGTCACCTTGATTCGAATCACTTTATCCGTCACAATCATTCCGGCAAGCACTTCTTCGCCTTCGTGAATATTACGGGGGACACTTTCACCTGTCAATGCCGCCGTATTAAAAGCGGCAACTTCGTTGAGCATCACTCCGTCCAAAGGGACTCTCTCGCCCGATTTTATCTCTATAATCTCGCCGACCTTTACATTCGTCGGACTTTCTGTAATCAGACTGTTATCTCTCAGTACCAAAACCTTCTCCGGCCTTACATCCAATAAAGCGCCGATATTGCGTTTTGCTTTATCAACCGCCTTGTCTTGAAACAGTTCGCCGATGGTATAAAACAGCATCACGGCTACCCCCTCCGGGTATTCGCCAATATAGAAAGCTCCGATTGTGGCAACAATCATTAGAGTAAACTCACTGAAGTAGTCTTTCTCTTTTATGCTCTCCCACGCTTCTTTCATAACAGAGAATCCGACCGGAATATAAGCTACAATATACCAGATTAAAGTTACATACTCTTTATGAAAAAAAGAGAAACCCAGGGCATTCATTATAATACCACTTATCAGCAATATAAATGAAAGCCCTGCTTTCCAGTATTCTTGAAATATAGAATTTTTAACTTCAACTTCCTTTTCTGATGCACATCCGTGTGCACAGCAACTACAATGTCCCATATCTTTCATCTTTTAGTTGCTGCAAAGGTAGTGAATGATTCGTGCAACAAAGTTGCAAAAAGAATATCTACTGTCTATTTTTAGAACATATATCCTAATGAAATCATCAGGTTTCTGTTCTTCATTCCTAAATCTTTTTGCACATCAATCAAACCGAAATCGTAACTTATGGCAACTTGATATTTCTTACTGAACTCAACACCGGCTTTCAGTCCAAGACCAAAATCGAATCGTTTTAATCCGTCATCGCCAAATATATCTTCGGATGCAGAGTTAGTACCCAACTCTCCTAAATCGGCAATATTACCGTCAACTTTTGCTTTAGCCTTTCCAAACAAGCCGACAGCAATGTAAGGACCCACATTACCAAATAATGCAAAGTCATCATTTACTGCATATTTATAACCAACATGTACCGGGACCTCCAAATAATACGGATTAAATTTAATACTTGCAATTGAACCACCATCAATCTTCGCACCTTTTAATGTCAGTAACGCTGCAAAATCCATATATGCCCCGCTCGCTTCCTGAGACAACCCTAATTCGGCTTTTACACCTGCATGAAAACCTATCCTGCTGTCAAATCCGGTAATAGTGTATTTACTGACATTCATACCTGCCATCACACCCCATTTCAGATTATCCTGCGCGTTGATACTTACTACGCTTATCGCTACTAAAGCGAAAAATAACAAAACCTTTTTCATAAGAATAAATAATTTAATTATTGTTTAGAAATCATGAACTGCAAATATAATAAAACAAGTTTAATATATTATGGAAAATAAGTAATTTCTCTACAATAAAAAGACTTATATAACACAATAATGATAGTCATCAAATAAAAGAAAAGGCTGACATAATCTGCCAGCCCCAATAACAAACATTACCAGCTATTCCAACATAGCCATAACGGCTTCTTGAACAAATGCAACAAAGCCTGTCTTCACATAACTCTTAATACATTCCACTTGCTCTTGTGTTAATTCAACTTCCCCTTTCTTATAAATTTCCCGGGCAAGTTCCAATTCACCCAAATCTGCCGTTTTCTGATAAATCGCGTTACCTAACATTTTTGCAATATCTACGGTACTGTTATTTCCTTCGATATCTTTCACCTGAATTTTTCTAAAGTCTATTCTCATTATATTTTACCCAATGATTAAAAAGCATTTCGACCGACAATTATTACCGAAAAAGTATCATCTTCAAGAGTACCACTCCTAGCTCTTACATATACAACAAAATAGTTATCATATATTTCCTGAACATTAATAAAGTTCCAATCACTCACCATTGAAACCAGAGGTATATAATCAGTCCTTCCTAAATTATGAGTTATAACATAAACTCCGGCAGACCTCTTATACGAACTGAAGGCGGGAGTTCCGTTTCCCCATTGGCATTCCATCCCTCCACCACCATTTATTCGCGCGGCCCTGAGTATTCCCGGTCCATTCCAAATTTCCCCATTACGCTGACCGAAAACATGACTGCCATAAGATTCAATTGCAGATTTTGCCCCATTGCCAATTACATACAATGCTGTTTTATTACCTCCTGCACTAATATTGATCCCAGCCCCTTTATCATTTCTGATTTGAAGAAGTGCCGCACTTTCATTGCGCAATCCGTATTCATTTATTCTAAAAAAGCGAGAACCACTATCAGTGCCAATTTCAATAGCACCAGTTGAATCTACAGAAGTTAGTTTACTTCCTTCTATTTTAAATCCTCCTATTCTCGCTCCTGTTTTCACCTCCAAATTCTCCGTATACAAATTCTTAGCATCAATCATCGGCACCCCATTCACCTCCTTGAACATAGCAATCTCTACTCCCGAATTACTTCGGATAAGAGTTCTATCAGCTGTCAGCACTATTTTACGATTAGAGATATCAATACCGGTTTTCAATAATTCTTTCGCAAACACTCCTAACTTTTTGATTGATACATTTCGAATATATCCTGTTCCGCCTACACCTCCCAAAGCTGTTACCTTAAAAGTAGGGACAGATGAAATATTTCGAACTTTAAAGGTTTGGGATATAGTCTGCCAACTATTCAATTCCTTAGCAAGGAATGTTTTCTGACCACCATTAGCTTCAATTTCATAAGATACTGTTAAATTCGCAGTATCAGCATAAACATCAAAATCAAGTTGATACTCGTCATCCACACCCATCTCTGCAATATAACGAGGAATATTGACCGAAGTATATACGGAACGGTCTGAATATATTTCCTGAGCATAACCCGAAAGCAAACGATACCAACCACAATCACTTCCGGTATCATTCGAACTATCTTTTCTATAACCCACTATTACAAAATGTTGTCCTGCTGTAGGAACCGTAATTGAAACCGTCTTTGCGTTTGTTCCAGTTCCCGATACTCGATCCTGATAATTAGAATATGAAGCATTTGCATCATCCACTTTTCCAACAAAAAGCCAATCATAATTAGATTCGGAACTAGCCTTAATTTCAAAGTTCACCACAGTATTTACAGCATTTGTATAAAACAAGACCTTCTCACGAGTAACCTGATTGTGAGTTATGACAGGAGATTTGCGATAAGCCCCATCTACAGTCCATGCTCCATAACTATCCATATTCACATATTCTACACTCACAGATTTCCGATAACGTGTCCTAAGCTCAAAAACCGGAAAATCAAATCGTGTCGTATTCAAATGTGCATGATACCCTTTCTCCGGATTAGCGACACTTGCATCATAATCACCCCATCCTACCGCAGAAACAGTACCATTAAGACTCTCATCCCATCCCGGGTGTACTTCTTCCTGTTCGGCATAATCACTATTAGGAACTAGGTTATCGCCTCCCTTCATAGTGTCTTGAAGTGCATTTTCAATACCGCCCACCGAGAATTCCAATCCGTCCGGATCTACCAGCCGCCCGTCTGCAGTCAGTTCCAGCCCACTCACATTATGCTTAATCGCTCCTTTTGTCATTTCCCAGCCTTGTGTCTTATTCTGATCACCTACAAATATAGAAGAAGAGCCCAACACATCAATAGAAGCATTTTCCGCAAGCATGACCTGAGTAGCCACATTGACAAATTCATTAAAATTACTCCATTGCGAAGAATCAAAAACAGCACCCGAGGTATGGGAAACTTTACAAACATAACTGTTACCATCATAAATTACCGTATCCCGATACATGGCGTCATTTACATAATCAACTCCAGTTTGCCATATCCCACGGGGGCGAAGCAGGCTCCCATCCTTACCGTCTATACCTTTCCTTACAAGTAGTTTCCAGTCAGCAGCATCTTCCGCCGGTTCCTGTTCCGTCGGATTCTCAGAGATACAAAGCCATGTACTTCCGTTATACACCACCTCATCATAATAAAAGTAGGAACTTCCTGCTACATATTCACCTTTAAAACAGGGAACTGGCGCTTCTGTCACACCATCAGAAGATAATTGCCTGATTGTTCCTGTCAGATACACATTACGCAGATAGGCACTATGTCCTTCCATATTGATACCAAACAGTTTCAAGTTCGACAAATCCCCCAACTGCATCACAATGCAATCTTTTGTAATCTCCCAGTTATTGACTCCCGACAAATAACGTTTATAACTTTGTGTCTCATAACTGGAACACTGCCTAGAAAGATTCGTAAAATTGCCATAACAAACAAAATGCATCAATGCACACGGATGATGCGTCGTTCCGTCACGAAGCACATAAGCAAACGTAGCCTCATCCACTATCTCCGTAACCCGGAAGTAAACCGTCTGAAAACCTGTCGCATCATTAAAGGTAGCCTTACAAATATCATCTACTGCCACCGAGGCAACCTCCCCCGGCTCAAGTTTCAACCTAATCCGGCAATTTTCTTCATCCACAGAAGCAATAATGCCACCTCCCGAAGCATTCCAACGTTCCCCACTGACCACTTCGACCCGGTTATATCGCAACTCGTCCGATTCCAGAAAGCCACGAACACGCACATTACCAAATTCCGCATCACCAGAAGGAGAAATCAGCCATCCCAAAAACTTTTCAGCATAATCATAGGAAGAAACAGTACCGGAGAATGAAGCTTCCTTACCTACCAGTTTATCAAGAATATGCATGATTTGAGTAGTGACTTCCGTTGCGGTAAGCGTATCGGTTGTCAATCCTCCCGTTACCGAAAGCCCTTGTTCTATAAGTAACCCGCCTAAGAGTTTAAGAAAATAATTGCTTTCATCCGGACGCAGCTTGCTGATGGCACGTTCATCAATTTCTTTCCGAGAACGCAAAGATGAAAACACATCATAATTGGTCGGAGTCTTTGTATCCCAAGTTTTCAACACTTCAACAATAGCCTGCTTGAAATTCTCGGCCACTACATACTTCAAGTCATTCAGCCCTGTATCAATGCTTTTCTTCCAGCCCTTCCCTACCTTATTCGTACATTCGATAGTAGCGCCGGACAAATTATCGAGTTTACGTGAGATTCTCGTTATACGTGTATCCTTGTATCCCGTCTCACCGAAATACTCGTTACTCAACAATCGGACACGTTGCCCCGGAACGAGAGGTACCTGATTGGCATCCACGTAAATATAATCCATGTCACAACGATAAATAATCGTGTCGACACTTCCCTTTTGCAGATAATCACGCACGGCGGCTTCATATTCCTTTTCAGCCTGCGTATAATACTCATCGGGCATACTGATATTCCACAAGATGTATTCATCACCAGACGCAGGAATTATATGACCGCCCGGAATCTGTGTCCTCTCGTCAGGAAACGTAGTGATAATCTCAAATTCACGCGTACTACTATTATAGTTCACTTCAAAATCACGCCCGTTCAATTCACCACTCAGAAAACTGACATGTTTCACCAAACCGGGAAGTTCATAATCATTCGGATTGAAATTCAATCCCTTATCCTTGAAGTAATAAACTGTATACGCTCCATTCTCATTCTTCTTCTCAGCATAGCGGACGTCAGACACTTTGCCGACACGTTTGGGGTAAATTTCGGAGAAAGCAGCTTCCTCCACCTGTTCATATAATCCATAATGAATATTTTGTTCTACATACTTTTGCCGCCCGGGAAGTTGCAACCGGGAAAAGCCATATTTACTCCGGTCAATATTGCGGGTACTGCCCAAAGGAATCAACCGGGTAAAGAATTTCACATCATTGCTGTTTTCAGCAAGCGCCATCTTAGTCAGTCCTTGTCCGTAGCCAAGGCTTACTGCATCTCCACGTTCACAACGGGTCAAGTTTACATGATGTCCGTCTATCCACCATTCCGTTTCAAAAGTCTCGGCAATCATGCCAAGAGCATCCCAACAATTCACGTTGTTGTATTCAATGTTTCGTTTGCCGTTGTCAACAACTTCACCCACTTTCCATGTGTCAGAGCCGTCGATACGGTTCAAATTATCCACCACTTTCTGCAGATGGGCCGCCGCATTATTATCCAGTGAAAACTGGGATTCAAACTGTCCGTCTGTCAGATTCAACATCTTCACCCGTTCCGCATCATGCTCCGGTCCGTAGAAATGCATACTGTAACTGTACTCCAACGTACTATTCTGCTGTGGTCGATACTCGCTACGAATAGTAAAACGGATGCCCGCAACTTCCATATAGTCATTGACCGAGAAAGTCAAAAGTTCAGGAGACGTAAAACTGACCGAAAGACTATTTTCTGACATCAGTTCATGACTCCAGGTACAGGAAGAAGAGGCAGGAGCGGTAAATTTCAAAATACCTTCTCCATCATAAATATTTAACTCCATAAGTCATTTCATTTTTTCAATTATTATACACTCGGAACCGGTTCCCGCAACTTAACTTTAAAACGTGCAGCATACAAGCCATCCTTTTCGAGGAAAGTCAGTTGGTCATAACTGCTGCATTCCTTATAATACATCCGGTACGTCTTATCAATTTCCGGCAATCGTATCTGAAGCCATCCGCTTTTGAGAAGATTGACAAAACCGGTATAACGCTCCAACCAATTCTGCGTTGTCTCCGCTACGATAGCAAAATACAAAGTCACATCCCGAGCCTCGAATCTCGGTTGAGGCAATACTTCCGGCAATTCTTCACCATCCCGTTCGCGATAAACGACGGTAGGATAATCCTTCATGGAAGGCGGCTTGAGTAATGCCGAGTAGTTACTATAATCACCTTGCTTGTCCTCTGTAAGGAAAGCTCCATACTGTAGATACACATCCTGATTATTGATAAGCAATAATCCTTCTAAAATCTTTTCCATAATTATTTCATTTTAATTCCATCACGTTTCAATTCCGATATATCTGCTGCCATCTGTTCCAAATGGTAACAGTAGCCTGTATTGCGTACAATAGCAACCAATGAGTCCGATGCTTCGTACATGGAACGGCTGATATCAAAAACAATAGTATCTATACTACTCACATGATCCTGAACAGAGGTGAATAATCCTTCGAGTTTTGTTCCTTGCTCTTGAGACATGGTGGTGAAGGAGCCGGAGCGACCGGACTGATCGGAATCAGTTTGTTCCCATATATTAAATCCCCTTTTTTTTGCTTCAGCCTGCCAATTCTCCATAAAATCCTGTGCATCATCCATTCTACTTCCAATAGTAGCATAAAAATACCCCAATACATTCATAGCATCATTAGCAATCTCTTTTTCCGACTTCCCACTACCATAAACAGCTTCCAAATCTTTTTGTAATTCATCAAACTTATCCGCAAAGAAAAGAGAATAAGCAATCTGCTTACCGAGATTCTCTAGAACTTCTGCACCTTTGTCGCCAAATATCTCCCAAGCATCAGTTCCTGATTGAATTGCAGTAGTTATACTTTCAAGCATACCATCACCAAGACTCCCAAAAGTATCTTGTATATAATTATGCAATTCCTCTTGTGCTTTTTCCGCTTGCTCTTGTAAATTCACTAAACTTTGTAGTGTAGCCTTGTTAACATCACTCATAGTCTGAGTATTGAGTATTGTCTTAGCACGTTCAATATTTAGTTTATGCTCTCCATCTATCAAATCCGGATAGACATCCAATACTCCTGAGTAAATATCCTTCCCTTTTCCCCAACCAAAAAGTCCCGTTTTCTTATGTCCGGTTTTAATAGTAATACTAGCTAAAGCTCCTATCCCCTGTTTATATTCATCCATTCTCTTTTTAAAACTGCCACTAATACCTCCAAACAGTCTTTCCATTCCTGTCATTTTGGGCGCTTCTCCTTGTAACTCACTTTGATATTGCTTTATTGAATCACGGTAAACATCTATTGCCCGAGCAGCTTTTGCTATTCTACGTTCTCCAAAGTCATTCGTAGCTTCTTTCATCAATAGATTTTGTTGAAGCAACAACAAATTATACTCACGTTGCATCGCCAGCTTATTAGTTGCCACTTCCGCCAACACTTCCTGATGTCTTCTTTCAGCAGACGATCCCATCGAAAAAATAGAGGTTATCATCTGCACGGCAGTGCCAATAATAGCTAGTATGACAGACGCTTTCTCTACCGTTTTTATTCCTTCAGCCGCTCCTACACTCAATTTTTGTACTCCATTAATCATAGCAATCGCTCCACCTGCGATATTACTAGCTGCTTGCAAAACATTCTTTGTACTATCATCCAGAAAATCCATCGAATTGATCATATTATCAATTTCTTCTTTGCACTTCCTGATAGCTTCTCCATTCTTGTGCCATTTCGTTTGCGTATCCGGCCCCTTTACATCTTCTTCTGCCCGAAGTTGCGCAATCTGAGCAGTCATAGCAGCTACCTTAGCTCGCGCCACTGCAGTTTGTTTACTATCTTGCCCATTAGACGCATCACTTTCGGCCAAAGCATCCTGTGCTTGTAACAGAGCTCGCTGAAGTTCATCCAAACTCATATTGGTAATCTGTCCCATGAGTGCACGAAAGTGTACATCCTTTTCCGCCAAAGTGCGATCCAATTCTCCTAAAGCTGCCGTCTTTGCTTCTTCTGCAATAAGAATAGCATCTTCAATTTGTGCATCTTTTTCAGCAGTGCCATCTTTTGTACCTCTAAGTTTCCGAATATCTTCATTGTATTTCTCTTCTATTTCTAAACGCTGTTCAGCAAGAGTACGATAAGGAGCCAATTGTTGGGCTAAATTTTCCGTATCTCTATCTTTAATTGCTTGCTCTTTAAATTTATATTTTTTAGTGACAGCACCTGTTTCATTCTCAACTTGTGTGTCTACCTCTTTCTTTTTCTCCTTCAAATCAACATCAAGACCTTTCTCTTTCATTCGCCGATAAAGTTCCATTTGTCTCTCTGCACTTCTTTTAATTTGCGCCAGCTCTTGTTCCTTGCCTAAATTCAATTGTTTCAATTCTTTTTCCTGACCTTCTGCCAAAGCTGCTATTTCTAATTCCTGAAATCTCCAGCGCGCCCTCATTTCGGCTTCTTCGTTCTCCTGAATCAATGCTTCTTGCTCTCTCTTGAGTGCAGAATTATCGTTCTTTTTGCCTATTATAGCATCTAATTTAGCTTGTTCTATTAAGATTTCAGTTTCCAAACGCTCATAATCACTATTACTTGTTACTCTTTCCTGTGCCTGTCTTTTCGAGGAAATGGAAGCTTTTATCTCTGCAATTGATCCTTTAATCGGTATATTTGCAGGTTTTATTCCTGCCATTCCAAGCAAAGATTGTATTTCATCGGAAATTCCAAGGTACTGCTGCATATATTTTTTAAACTCCACCAATAAATCGTCCACTTCATTTTTCAGTTTTGTTTTCTTCGGATTATCAACAGTCTTTGTTTCCCATTTCCCATCCAACATATTATCCCCTTCATTCCAAGTAGGAATTATTTTTTGGGCAGGAGTACTGTCTATTTCCATCATTTTTTCAATTGCTTTCTTATACTTATCAGTAGCGAGTTCCATTATTGCTGCAGCATTTGCTCTCAACATAAGGCTATTAATAAATACATCTTTTTGTGCACCAAAAAGATTTTCAGCTTCAACTACATCGTTTATCGAAGCTCCCAAACGTTGAAAAGCCTCCTGGTTATTATCTATGTATTTTTGCTTCGCATCCAAAGAATCTCCCAATTTATCATATTCAGCCGCCATCTTTTGGAATTCAACAACAGATGAAGCTGACAAATCCGCCACCCGCTTACGAAAAGTTTCATCCGCTTTAGCTGCTTCTTCTTGAGAAGAGCTATATCTATCCCACAATAAAATAAGCCCTGTAATAACAACTGACAAACCTAATGTCAAAGTAGCCATCAAAGCCTGTGCAGCAACGGTCGATATCCCTAAGGAAGTCGCCAGAGCAGCATTCGCCGCCGTTAACATTTCCTTTGCCCTTACCAATAAAACAGTACTAAAATAACTGCTATGATTCAATACATTTGCAATTTTTTGTAGCCCATTAGTAATAGCAAGCATAGCTTGCAGTTTTGCCTGTATTTGAATTAACTTAGATTGCTCACCTCCAAATAAAGACGAAGTATTAATAGCGACACCCATTATTGCATTCAGTCCTTCTAATCCTTCTTTTGCCGCTGTCAACTGTTTATTACCTTCATTCTTTGAAACAGTCGGCATTATATTCATACGGTTGCCGGTATCCTGCGCTTGTCCCGCCAACGAAGAAAGATCTTTCTTCAGCAAGTTTATTTCTTCACGTAAAACTTTAAGCATTGCCAAATTATCAGTCTGATCTTTTCCGACGCGCATCGCTCTTTCGAATGCTACTTGCATTGAAGAGAGACTAGTCTCAATAGCATTAATCTGCTTATTAAAACTACTAATATAAGTACTCATCTCAATCACATTTTCCCGTAGGGACTGCATCCCCTCCCGAACGCTGTCTCTCATAATTATTTCCAAATCTATTGAGTTCATTGAATCACATTTTAAATTAATATTTATAATATGAAACAAACATACGAGAAGGTAAACATATTAACAAATAAGTGTGCAATGCTTACCAACTATTATGTAAGCATTGCACACCATACAAAAAATACAGCTTTTTTCTTAAAATAAAAAAGCTGCTCTACAAAAAATATGCTTTAATAATCTTGAATCGTTCTCAAAATCCCATTTTCGAAATATAAATAGCTACTACCTTGATGATATATCCATTGTTCATGATTTCCATAGTTACCCTTAGTTACATTAACTGATTCCGGTTCTCCCCAAGCCTCAATACACATAGCTTTAGTCCACCCTATGCGTATCTGATTTTTAATAATCAAATCTGCATTAGTTCGCCCATACTTACGAACAAGTACAGCTTCTTTTTTAAGTCGAGTCTGATACTGTTGTTCAGTCTCAAGACCATAGATATCATCAATTTCCTTCTCATTTACAACTTCATACAATTCTTTATAAACAGGATGTTCCAGCAATACAATAAACGGAAGCCGATCTTCTCTGATAGCAATATCCTTACAAACAAATTTAGTACCTTTAGGAACAACAACTTTCTCATCTGTTTTTAAATTCCTAAAAGTTGAATAAGTTTGAAAAGCATACAATGATTTCCCAATATATCTTTCTTTCAGTTTCTCAAAATAGCCAACATTAATAAATGAAAGAGGATTTCCCTTATCATAACGATAGTACAATTTCTCATAAGGAGCATCTTTCATTATAAGTTCAAAAATATAAATCTGTACTTCATCATCGAATAACGACTTTTCACTCTCTAATATTCTATTAACATAATAATATCTATTAGCTACAGAGTCCAAATCAGTACCTTTATATCCTCTCTTCATAACCTGCTTATAAACAGAATTATAAACTTCTTCAAAATAATCCGTATCCTTCTTTTTCTTTATTTTAGTATAGAAATCGTCTCCTATTCCTTTTTCACGATCCATTTTTGTCCCATAATAGTACCATGTTTGCCCTATTTGACTTTTAAAATTACTTTTTGTTATATTAGTCAAGCTATCATAAGGAATAATACTATCCTTTTTCTCTGTTTGTTCCCCAACCTTTATTATATTAAGTTGCGCCGTTACTATTCCTGAATTAAAAAACAATCCGATAAATAGGAATAATACTTTTAAATAAATAGAGATAATCTTCATTTTATACTACTTTAAAATTCATAAGGATTATCTTTCCAATTCAGCCAAGGAATACATCCACACTGAGTCAAATCACCAGGCATCACAACTGTCAATGTTATGGGATTATAACGACTATAGACATCATAGTATTTACATGTATACTTATTTCTATATTTAGCTTCAGAAGTATCGTCATACGCTACCACAAAATAACGACCAACAGGAACATCCACTTCTAAAGTCTTGCCCGAAATAATGGAAGTTTTAAACTTATAAATTGCATTAACGATTGTACCATCATCAAGCTTCATTTGATTGTTTTCCCGTAACATCTTATAAGTTTCCTCCTCTTGAAGGCAACTATAAGCATATTCTGATTCAACAGATACTTTATTATTACCCGTCACATATTCTTTTCCTGAATTTTCCGGAAAGAAAAGAAAGGTAATAGAAGCGAGCGCTTTATCTCCCTGATGAAAACCAAGTTCATACCCGTTTATCCAAACCGTCTGATTTAAGTTCTTATTTTCATCATCATCGTTTTTACAAGAAGAAAACATCATTGAGACAACAGCCATCGCCAAGAATAAATAGTTTTTCATATCGGTTGCTATTTTAGTTAATAAATTGTTTTGTTATAGATAGCACAAAGATAAAGAAAGATTCAGAAATAATTCCTTATATTCAAGAAAAATCAATAGATAAAAAACATCACTATTATTCTTATCTATATTTTTAGGAAAATCCATACATGAAATTAGTTAATTTCCTTTAGAATAGGATTTTCCCTCATTAAAATTTGGCGGAAGAGAATAACGAGATTATTATTGAATCACCTTAAACAAATTACCAATTATGATGAAAATAGATTTATATACCAAACTCGTCTTGACAGTTATTGCTATTTCAGTGTCGATAATAGCATATCGAAACATCGAGTTTATACCTTCTACTCGTGCACATTCTATGAACCTGGCTCTCAACACCCCCTTAGACGTAAATATTGTTTCGGTTCCTTATAATGGAATAGATGTAAATGTGAATAATAAAATTAAAGTAGACACTCCTTACGGCGGATTAGATGTAAATGTAAAAATTATAAAGAGTCCAAGTAAGGTTTATCAATGACAGCAGCTCACAAAAAAGCAAAAAGAAACCGGAGCTGATTAAAGAAATTGACACATCAGATCCGGTCTTTATTTTGCAAGGTATTACTATTCATAATTTTTTCTAAATCGATTGTTCCCATGTACTTGATATTGTTTAATATTACATCATTTATTCAATTAAAGCAACACAAACATACCATAGGAAAACCTATAACACAAATAAGTCTGTAACGCCTACATAAATATATGTAAGCGTTACAGACTTATTATAAATAAAGAATGATTTATCAACTAGTATTGAATAGTAGTCAGAACTCCATTCTTAAAGTATAAATAACAACTTGAGGAGTATACCCACTGTTCTGTTGTTCCATCCGCACCAGATATTACATTTACTGATTTTGGAGCACCCCAAGATTCACGACACATAGCCTTGCTCCATCCGGTACGTACTTGATTCCTTATTATGAGATCTGCATTAACCTTACCATATTTTCGAGCTAAAGTTGCTTCCTTTTGTAAACGAACTTTATACATTTCAGGGGTATCCAATCTTTCCATCTCAACACCAAGCGTAAGATCAGCATAAAAGTCACCATACTTATCGTGATGTAATATCAGCAAAATATGATATTGATTTCCATCTTCAATACTTATGTCTGTACACTTTAGATGAGTTCCTTTAGGTATTTTTTCATATTTCCCTGTGCCAATCTTCTCCAAGCCACTATCATCTTTATGAATAATTAGTTCCTTACCAACATATTTCTGTTTCAGTTTTTCGATATAACCGACATTTATTAATGTTCTAAAATATGCATCACGAGAATCAAAATCAAAATAAACAGTATCATTAGGAGCATCTTTCATGATAAGTTCATAAGAATAATTTGAGGCGAATTTCTTAGGACCATTCTTAGGATCTTCAATCAAACGGTTCACATAATAGTATTTACCTACAACAGATTCATAATCTGAGCCACGTTGCCCTTCTCCCACCGTAAACTTATACACTATAGAGTCAGGCAAATACCTCATATTCTTATTCTTAAGCACTAATGCAAAATACTCAAACTTAGGCATTGTAGTAATACCTGAATACACTCCCCATTTCTTAGCAATTGCATCATCATTCAAATACAAAGTCTGTCCCACCTGACTACGGAAGTTCTCCTTACAAATATTCTCCAAACTATCGTAAGGAGCAACAACTTCTTGTTCAGGAGTCTCTTCCTGAACCGTTTTTATCTTCGATATTTGTGCTATTGCTACATCATTAAAAACAAACAATAGCATGAACAATACCAGTTTGGCTATAAAAAACTCACACTTGCTATTCATTACTGATAGGTTTACTGCTTTACAAAAATCTCAGAATATCCATCCTCATCAACCAAAGTCATTTTAGTACCTTCGATTGTTCCATTCTCTTTATATCCATCAAACCAAGTTATTGAAACAGATGGAGCGGCATACTCATATTTTCCATTAGCCGTAAAACGACTTTCATCTTCTCCATGCAGTTTTTCTACAACTTCCACTGAGCATTCTCCATTCATATGAAATTGTATAGTACGAGAGCATTCGTCGAAACCCGAAACGTCCTCATTACATACCCAAGTTGTGCCAGACAATGCGTCTTTGTCATCATCCTTACAAGAGAAAAAAGCAATTGCGATAACAGCTATCGCCAAAAATAAATAGTTTTTCATACCTTAGAAGCATTTTAGTTAATAAATTGTTTTGTTATCTGTAATGCAAAAGTAATCAAATATTCTGTAATAGAATGTTTTATTCAAAATATTCTATTAAAAAATGTACAACATTGACGATGGGTAAATTAAAAGAAAAGCTTCCAACCTGTGGACGCTCTCTTACTTGTCAAAGTAACAGCCTCATGTCAATGAAGCTGAAATATGCACTTCCATAACAATTATTTTTAGCTTTATGATGATAATTCAGTTATTTATTCATACTTTTGTAATTAAGGATTAGGTAGGGAACAACACACGAACTAACCATTATTCAATAAATATATGAAGTATGAATTTATAGGAAACAGTTATAAAAAGAGAGTGATAGATGTAAATAGGATTTATGACGAGCACTCAAAAGAAGGTTTGACCAACAGAGAGATTTTTAGAAAATTCATTTATCCTATCTATCGTATCTCTGAAAAGACTTTTTACAATTGCCTCAACGCAAGTGCAAGATTCCCGGATACGGAGAAGGATTCCAAGTAAAAAAAGACCGGAGCTGATTAAAGAGATTGACATATCAGCTCCGGTCTTCTTATAAAACCAATCCTTATGCAGGAGTTACTGCCGGCGGATAAATGGCGTAACCGGCACCACCGTCAGCAGGGGCCAGCACTTCCAATTCGCACTCGATAGCCAGTACCTCGCTACCATTGATATTACCGGAAAGCTTAGCGGAAAGGCTACCATTGAAGACACGGATAGTATGACCGCTCGCACACTTGATGTCCGCAACCCCAACCAAATCTTCTACCGTTGCCGGTGGAGTATATGTACCGTCAGCAGCAACAGTACCTCCCATCACATCCTTGCAATGCACACCATCAAGCTGGATAAGCTTGAAAGTAATCACGTTCGTACCATTGTTTTTGGTAATCACTTTCACCGGACCACCTTTCACCTGAGCGGCATTGATTTTCACCTTTTCAGGTTTATCTCCGCCCCACGCCAGACCTTCTTCACTAATATAACCCAATACTTTTTCACCAAACTTAAACTGGTCTAATCCATATGTAAGACCATCATTTACTTGTGCCATAATTTTAATTTGTTTTTAATTAATAAAATAAGTAATCACTCAATTCTTCAATCAAGCATTTGCAGGAGAGCTTGCGGGCGGACAGATAGTATAGCCAGCCCCACCGTCAGCAGCAGCCATTATCTCCAGTTCGCATTCGATAGCCAGAACCTCGCTACCATTAATATTACCGGAAAGTTTGGCAGACAGACTACCTTTACTGATGCGAATAGTATGTCCACTACTGCAAACGATTTCGGCAGGACCTTCCAATGTTACTGCAACAGGCGGTGTGTACGTACCATTAGCTTCTGTCTTTCCACCCATCACCGCTTCGCAATGAGGACCGTCAAGCTGAATAAGCTTAAACGTAATCACATTAGTGCCGTTGTTCTTGGTAATGATCTTCACCGGTCCGGATTTCACCTGAGCAGCATTAATCTTCACCTTCTCGGGTTTGTCACCTCCCCAAGCCAGACCTTCTTCACTAATGTAACCTAATACTTGATTGTTGAATTTAAACTGGTCCAACCCAAAAGTCAGACCGTCATTAATTTGTGCCATAATAAATCTATTTTTTAGTTATTAATAAAAACGACAGTGCAAACATACAGGGATGAGAAGTGGAAAACAAATAACAGTATAACGCTTGCATAAATGTATGTAAGCATTGCACAAGCCTCATTTTTTCTATTATAATATAATTATTTTTCCATATCTTTATGACATCAAATCCAAGACAAGGAATTGAAATAAAAGAGTAAAAAAACCAAAAAAATTAGATTATGAAAAACGAAATGAAAGGCAAAAGTTACGAGGAGAGAGTAAAAGACGTAAATCGAATTTATGACAAGTACTCACGGTCAGGTTTATCCAACAGAGAAATTCTTAGACGGTATATATACCCAATCTATCATATCTCAGAGAAAACATTCTATAACTACCTCAACGCAATCACCAAGTTCCCGGATTACGATGTCTAGCAAAAAAGGAAGTTCTGCGTTTATGAATATAATTCATTTACACAGAACTTCCTTTTTCAATCTCATTCAACAAAACGAACTGTTACTTTTCTTCATTTTTATTATCAAGACAAAAGAAAAAATAATAGCCGAGCATTTTCCAAAGTATATCCAGAATGACTGCCATCCGGTCGGCCCTCTTGTCATAAGAGAAACCGACTGGCGCGTGGAAGAATCACGAAACCGGAGCAACTCCTCCTCCAACCGTAAATACTCCCGTTGCAAACTGTCACAAGTAGCAGTCAGATACAAGGTATCCCCTTCTGCCTTGGTGATGTTTATTGTGGCACGATCACTCTGATGCATATATCCGGCTCCAACCGGAAGAGATTCAATCTGTGGTATTATCAGTTTGATTTTTGCCCGACTTGGCGGCACGGGCATGAGTGCCAGTTCCACCCTTTTTCTTGACCGGAGACTGTCGCCCTGATAATCTGACTGTACTTGCAAGTTCTGCTGACTCCTGCAACTCATGCCGCATAGGACAATCATCCCAATAACAACAATCCGTAGCTCTGAGTACCGCTTTCTCAAACCGCTCCACAATCTGATATAATTTTCTATTTTCATCTTTGATATGAGTTAAAGTTGTACATACATCATCGTACATCACCTGATAAATATCATGTACTTCCTTCTTTTTTTTAGCGCGGTAGAGATTACGGCTAAACATCCAAGTTACGATTGAGCCTATTCCGGCCGGGAATAGCATAGCCAATATTTGCATGAACATATCCATCGTTCTCTATCCGTTAAAGTAAATCCCATCCGGCTTCCACATCAGCCATGACAGCCGGCACTCCATTCTCCACCCGACTCATAGCTCCCGCCAGCGAACACATGAGATGACGGTCATAAACATCAATCCGCCGGTCGGGGTCGATGCCCGCTATCTTCGCGACAGTAGTAATATAGCCTTTCGTATCGTTCTCCGAAGGTGGAGCCCATCGGCTCACCATCGTACGGATAGTATAGCAATGATGCAACAACGAATAATTACGTAGTAGCTTCAACATGGCTCTATAGCCATATGCCATCGTTTTGAACTGTTTGAATGCAAAATCTGTTGAGGGAATTATTTCTCCCTGCCATCGTGTACCATCATGACGAATGTTACCTGGATTATTATTTCTCAATCCTCTAGTCATATGATTCTATTTTAGGTTTATATTTATTCATCTTTTGATAATCTGGTCTGAAAAAAGTCAAGCGCCTGCTTACCTTTGCGGTAATTCCTACGTGCTTTTTTCTGTGCCTCTTTCGCATCCACATACCTTGGTGCATCTGCCGCCATTAGCAGTAACATGGGATATGAGATATTCCACATAATATAGTGAGGCGTCCAACCTGTAGCAGAAGCTATCTGCCAAATTAATCCGAACGGGCTATGAGGGCCTTCCGTATGTCCCTTTAACTCCCTGTTGTTCCATGGCTCAAACGGCGAGTCATCACATTCATCATCTGCGCCGATTTGATAGTAGTCGAGAAAGACTTTATGTCCAACAAAAGCAATAGCTGCAACATGGCTTCCTGCAAATAGGCCGGATGCACACGCCAACGCAACCACCAAGCTACTACTTTATTAAACACTCGCCCTGTGATATAACCGCTGACGATGGCGCAGGCCACCAATTCACTGATTTCCTTGCCACGCTCAGCAACAAACTCCATGTTCCGGTCAAACGTATATTCCCGCATTTCATCGACCGATACCCCCAGACTCAAATACTTACGGGAAATCCGGATAAGCCCACCTAATGCGGGGGTACGCATGGTAATCCCACACCGCTTCCTCTTTGTCATGAAACGTAAAGGACGGACCGGAATAGAGATTCCCATATCCAACAGAAGTCCGGAAGCACGAAGTTCTGCTTTCTGTTTCATTGTAGTTGTTTCTTCATTCATCATTACATACATTTATGTTATTAATTCAAATACGGATGCAAACATAAGGCTCATCCCTAACAATCGGCAAATTATAATGCAACAGTTACATAGAACTATGCAGGCACTTCACACTTATTTTTCTATCCACACAAAAATACCCTAATTTGCAGATATTATTTAGTATCCATATTATATTTAATTTATTGAATCATGAAAAAAGAACTTTATCAGGCAATGGTGAGCCGCTTACAAGAAATCACCAATGAGAATACCCAAGAGTGTGTTTTCAAAGATTTCGGATTATGGAAACCGGAAATCTTGAACGAAGTAAGTGACATATCAAATAAAAGACCTGCCATATACATTGAATTTCTACCTATTGCCTGGAAAGCTCCATGCGGTGGTGTACAGAACGGAAATGTACAGATACGATTGCATATCATAGGACCAGAATCTACCGAACTGGAAAACAACCTGCAATTACTGGATTTGGCGGAAACTGCAAAAGAACACATCGTACATTGGCAGGACTCAAGCTATGGAAGAATCATTTGTGTAGAAAGTACGGTCAATCATGAACAAGCATTGAGAGAATGCACAGAGACGTTTCAGATTGCCATTCGGCAATAGATAAACTAAAATACTGTTGCAGATATACACTGCAAAACTTATAAGTAATATCTGTAGCAGTTATTTTCACTTTTTCCATCGCAGCAATTATTCCCTATGTCGTTCTGATACATAAAACGGATTTTCAAAAATAGTATTCTCATAGTTTAATCATCAACACTTAATGAATTGTAGCAAAACTAGCGCTCATCTTCATCATAACTAACTGATAACCTAAATTATACTACTGTAATCAATAGATTTTCAATAAGACATATCTATCGTTGCACTCCAGTGAACAGACTCGTTTACTAGAGTACACAGGTCTATCCACTCTAGTGCAACAGCCTGTTCACTGGAGTGGAACAATACATATGAAGGCAGAAAAACACAACAATGTCAGTTATGAAAGATATCTTATCTACCGAGTTAACATACAAACTATAATTATATTGCCTTCTACATATTAGTTTCTTGAAACAAAGACAAGCATAATATGTAGCATGAGAAATGCCAAATAAAGTATGAGAAATGCCTTCTTTAAAAGCATTTTACAGCTATAAACCATGAGAAATGCATGTAAACAATTTTATTCTCATCATATATAAGGCTAGTAATCAGGCGAATATACTTTTTCTATGAGAATATGAGAAATGATTTTATTTTTTTCTTATAGGAGAGCCTTAGTAACGGCGGTTGCAGTAACCACCGTTACTAAGAGGAAACAACTGATTATGAAGTTTTACATATCACTAAGAATTTTCTCCCCTGTCATTCCGTATAAACTCCAACAATCTTTCCACTGCTTCTTCTTCGGGAATATTCTTTTCTACACAGACCTTGCCTTTATAAAGACTGATTTTGCCTCGTCCGGCACCTACATAACCGTAGTCAGCATCTGCCATTTCACCGGGACCATTCACGATACAGCCCATGATACCGATTTTCAGTCCTGTCAGATGTGAGGTAGCTGCCTTGATGCGGGCAATCGTCTTCTCCAAGTCGTAAAGCGTACGACCGCAACCGGGACAAGAGATATATTCTGTCTTAGAGGTACGGGTGCGTCCGGCTTGCAGGATTCCGAAAGCAGTGGCGTCTACTACAGCATGGCTCAGGTTACCTTGATTGAACAGGAAGATACCATCGCAAAGTCCGTCAAAAATCAATGCGCCCATATCGGCGGCAGATTTTATTTGCAAATCCTCTGCATTATCTTCTGCGTAATGTTGGAAGAAGACAACCGGGTTTTGCAAACCTTCCGTCATTAGTTGATGCACCAATGCGCGGTGTTCGCCCAAACGGTTCGGGTGATTGCTTTGGGAAACAATGACCACTTCCGGATGTTGCTTCAGACAGGCGATTACTTCTTCTGTCTGTGCCATATAAGGCATGAACAGGAATTTGAGTTCTGCATTACATCCGCCCATCAGCGGTAATTGCACATGATTAAAGGCAGGCCAAGTTCCGGTTTCCCCTTGCCATACGTCTGCATCGAGGATATATTCCACACCTGCTTCACGCTGTTCAGGCAAAGCACGTCCGGCATAGATATAATCCGGAGTGAATTGGGGATTTACTTCCGTCTTTCCATCCATGCGGTCGGCAATGACTACGGGCACATGTTCGCCTCCGATGTTACGGACCGCTTTTGTCTTCCGGCGTTCAGGAGACAGATAGTTGAATTCCGGTGCTTCCAAGCCCGGAATATAGGGATGACCCTGCCTCAACAGAACATAATCCACCAATTTACGGGCTACCGGAATTTCAGCTTCGGGTGCTTCACTCAAAGATACGCGGATGGTATCGCCCAACCCGTCGCTCAACAATGCGCCGATGCCGAGAGCAGACTTGATACGCCCGTCTTCTCCGTCTCCGGCTTCCGTCACTCCGAGATGCAGTGGGAAAGCCATGCCTTCTTTTTCCATCACGTCCACCAACAGTCGGACGGTTTTCACCATTACGACCGTATTGGACGCTTTGATGGAAATCACTACATCAGTGAAATTCTCCTCAACACAGATGCGGAGAAATTCCATACAAGATTCCACCATCCCGGCAGGTGTATCACCATAGCGTGACATGATGCGGTCGGACAAAGAACCGTGGTTCACTCCGATACGGATAGCCGTGTGGTTCTCTTTGCAGATATTCAGGAAAGGAACAAACCGGTCATGAATCTTTTGTATTTCCTGTGCGTACTCTTCGTCTGTATATTCCAGTTTCTTAAAAGTACGCGCAGCATCTACATAATTCCCCGGATTGATACGCACCTTTTCCGCATATTGAGCGGCTACGTCGGCAACCTTCGGATTGAAGTGCACATCGGCCACCAGCGGGACCATATATCCCTGGCTGCGCAAACCGATATTGATATTCATCAAGTTTTCCGCTTCCTTGATGCCTTGCGTTGTCAATCGGACATATTCGCCACCTGCGTCAACAATACGCTTCGCCTGTTCCACACAAGCCTGCGTATCCTGTGTAGACGTGTTGGTCATCGACTGGACACGAATAGAATTGGGGCCGCCCAACGGTACAGCCCCAATATTCACTTCTGTGGTTTCTCTTCGAAAATAATTGAATAGATCCATTAGTTCGTTTTATATTCAAACTTAACTTCTTTCAGTTCTTCGTTTGCTTTTACGATTTTCTTTTTCAGTCCTTCTTTGTAAGCAGCAAAAGCTTCCGCCAGTTTCTCGTCACTCAACGCAAGCATCTGGATGGCCAGAATAGCCGCATTCATCGCTCCGTTAATGGCAACGGTGGCTACAGGAATGCCCGGAGGCATCTGGATGATAGAGTAAAGAGCATCTACGCCATCGAGCACGGAACCTTTTACGGGCACTCCGATAACAGGAAGTGTAGTGTTAGCTGCAATTACACCGGGAAGGGCGGCAGCCATTCCGGCAGCAGCGATAATCACTTTAATGCCGCGGTTGCGGGCATTCTTGGCAAATTCTTCCACAGCCTCAGGCGTGCGGTGAGCAGAAAGCGCGTTCATTTCGAACGGTACATGCATATCATTCAGCAGTTGCGCAGCCTTCTCCATAACAGGAAGATCGGACGTACTGCCCATGATGATACTTACAATTGGAGTCATTTTGATTTACTATTTTACGATTTACTATTTACAATTTAAAGTGCGGTAAGAATTATCCGTTTACCACAGCTTTATAAGCCTCAGCATCCAACAGGTCCTCAACGGCTTTCAGGTCTGCCGGTTTCATTTTAATCAGCCAGCCTTCGCCATAAGGGTCTTTGTTCACCAGCTCCGGATTTTCTTCCAGTGCTTCATTTTGTTCCATCACTTCACCGGCTACCGGCAGGAAAAGGTCGGAAATGGTTTTCACTACTTCGATGGTTCCGAATGTCTCACCGGCTTCCAACGTTTCACCAACAGTCGGTATATCTACGAACACAATATCACCCAATTGTTCTTGAGCATAGTCTGTGATACCAACATAAGCAATGTCACCTTCAATGCGAATCCATTCGTGTTCGCTTGTGTACTTCAAATTCTGTGGAAAGTTCATAATAATTAGTTTTTAGGATTTATACTATTTTAAAATAAAAATACTCGAAATAATAGGTTCATCATCGGATGGAGCACCAAAAGAGCACATACCAATCCGACAGCAAAACCGGAAAGCACCTCACCCAGCGTATGATGTCCCAAGATAATCCGTGCAGAGCCGAGTATGCCGGCTATCAATATAAACAGGCATAACCACACTACCGGATTATAACCGAATAATGCACTGAAAGATACCAGCCCCCCTATCACGCCACCTATCCCGGCCATATGCTCGCTCAGTTTCCATTTTAGGTTTACTCCGATACAAATGACGGACACGAGCAAAGAGGTCAGGATGATGCCTGTCATATACCAGGGGATATTCAGTTTGCGCATCATCAGCCAGCAGAACACGTATGAGATGATAGTCAGCAGAATCGGTATATAACGCTTCTTACGTTCGCCCAGTTCCTGACGGTCAAATCCATTGATTTTACGAAACAGGAAAATCGTGATGGTAGGTGTCAGTATGGTGAAACAGTAGATGATTCCCAACACAATCAGCTTATACTGCATCGGCATGATACGAAGATAAGAAAACAGGAATAACACCAGGAATGATAAAAACGGGATAGAAAATGGGGTGAACACCATTGAAGTGATTCGCGCCACTTGCAACATTGTCTTATCCGCTATGATATGCTCTCTTTCTCTGTCCACTCTTTTTTTTATTACTGATTACTAATTACAAAATTATAACTCTCTTACGGACCCGACCGACTATTATTTCCTTAGTCGCGCTACGGGAATATTCAGCTGCTGGCGATATTTCGCTACCGTCCGGCGGGCAATAGGATATCCTTTTTCTTTCAGGATGTCTGCCAGTTCATCATCCGTCAGCGGTTTCTTCTTGTCTTCGCTGTCGATACACTCTTTCAGAATCTTGCGAATCTCGCGGACAGACATCTCCTCTCCGTCTTCCGTTGTATATCCGTCAACGAAAAAGAATTTAAGCTGATAGATACCGAAATTCGTCTGCACATATTTGCTGTTGCTGACACGGGAGATGGTCGATATATCCAGTCCTGTACGTTCGGCTACATCTTTCAGAATCATCGGCTTCAACAGCGATTCGTCTCCTTCGAGGAAGAAAGGCCGTTGCAGGTCAACGATTGCCTGCATGGTAGTAATCAATGTATTCTGACGCTGCTTGACGGCATCGATGAATCCTTGTGCCGCGTCCATCTTCTGTTTCAGGAACATCATCGCTTCCTTGGATTCTTTCGACTGATTGGCCTTATTCTTGGTATGTTCTTCCACCATTTCCGTAAAATCCCGGCTCATACGGAGTTCGGGGACATTGCGGTTATTGAGGCTTATATTAATCGTTCCGTCATCATATGTTTCTACGATGAAATCGGGAATAATCTGCTGAAGGTTTCTGCCGATTGCTTCTCCCAAAGAAGCACCCGGGCGGGGATTCAATTTGGTAATTTCACTGATAACCTCTTTGAATGTTTCTTCGTCAATATCCAATTTCTTTATAATCTTTTCCCAATGCTTACGTGTGAATTCTTCATAACAGTCACGAATCACACGTTCTTCAAGGTCGAGTATAGGATTGGGCGCTTTTTCTTCATCTTTCTTCCGGCAAATCTGTATCAGCAGACATTCCTGAAGGCTACGGGCACCGATACCTGCCGGGTCAAAGTCCTGCAAGATGCACAATGCTTCTTCGAGTTCTTCCTCTGTCGATTCTATGCCGGCATAAATTGCCAGTTCGTCACAGATGCTCTCCAGAGACTTGCGAAGCAGACCGTCATCATCCAACGAACCGATCAGGTATTCGACCAATTCGCATTGATGCTCTGTCAAATTCCGTTCACGAAGTTGCTCTTTCAGAATTTCATAAAAAGAGGTGGTGTCGGAGAAAGGTATATTTTCCGCCTGATCGTCCTTCGAGCGGTTGTTCTCCTGCAGTTTATAATCGGGAATATCGTCTTCGGTGAGGTAATCACTTAAAGAATCATAGTCGTTAGCATCATTCTCCATACCGTCTGCCGCACTGTCGGCATCGGAATATTCATCGGCGGCATTTTCTTCTTTACCTTCTTCAAGTGCCGGATTTTCAAGCAGTTCGGCATGGATACGGTCTTCCAGCTCCACTGCGGGAAGTTCCAACAATTTCACGACCAGAATCTGCTGGGGCGAGAGCGTCTGTACTTGCTGTTGCGCCTGAGATTGTATTTGACGGGAACCTTGTGCCATATTCGTTTTTGCTTTCTACTATTTCTCGCTACAAAAGTAACTTTTTAACGAGAGATTACACAGATTAAGGGGATTATTTTTAATCCTATAACACAAAATTCCTTATCTTTGTTGCACGAACTTAAAAATTAGGACCATATGTTTGCCAAAGAAACGTATATGCAGCGGAGAGCCCTGCTGAAAAAGAATCTAGGCTCTGGAGTATTGTTATTTCTTGGAAATGACGAGTGCGGATTGAATTACGAGGATAACACATTCCGTTATCGACAGGATTCCACTTTCCTCTATTATTTCGGACTTTCATGCGCCGGACTTTCGGCAATCATAGATATCGATGAAGACAAGGAAATCATTTTCGGTGATGAACTGTCTATTGACGCTATCGTATGGATGGGCTCGCAACCGACATTGCACGATAAATGCGAACGTGTGGGTGTGGCTAATTTAATGCCGTCTGCCGAGATTGTAAGTTATCTTCATAAATGTGTGCAGAAAGGAAAGGCGATTCATTATCTGCCCCCTTACCGTCCCGAACATAAACTGAAACTAATGGACTGGCTGGGGATACCGCCTGCACGCCAAGAAGGTTCCGTACCTTTCATCCGCGCTGTCATCGCTCAACGTAATTATAAATCCGCAGAAGAAATCGTAGAAATAGAAAAGGCTTGCGACGTGACTGCCGATATGCATATTACAGCCATGAAGGTGCTTCGTCCGGGTATGTACGAATATGAGGTAGTAGCAGAAATGAACCGGGTGGCAGAATCTAACAACTGCCAGCTCTCTTTTGCCACAATTGCCACTATCAACGGGCAAACGTTGCACAACCATTATCACGGCAATCTCGTGAAACCGGGTGACTTGTTTTTAATTGACGCCGGTGCGGAAGTTGAATCAGGATATGCGGGCGATATGTCGTCTACGGTTCCTGCCGACAAGAAGTTCACAACCCGCCAGCGTGAAGTGTACGAAATTCAAAATGCAATGCATCTCGAATCGGTGAAAGCTCTCCGTCCGGGAATTCCTTATATGGAAGTTTACGAATTGTCCGCCCGCGTGATGGTAGAAGGCATGAAAGCTCTCGGACTGATGAAAGGAAATGCTGAGGATGCTGTTCGCGAAGGCGCTCATGCCCTGTTCTATCCGCATGGATTAGGTCATATGATGGGATTGGATGTACATGATATGGAAAATCTGGGTGAGATATGGGTAGGATACAACGGTCAGCCGAAGAGTACGCAGTTCGGTCGTAAGTCACAACGTCTCGCCATTCCGCTGGAACCGGGATTTGTACATACCGTGGAACCGGGCATTTACTTTATTCCCGAACTGATTGATATGTGGAAAGCAGAAAAGAAATTCGCTGATTTCATCAACTATGACGTGGTGGAAACTTACAAGGATTTCGGCGGTATCCGTAACGAAGAAGATTATCTGATTACAGAAACCGGCGCTCGCAGACTGGGCAAGAAAATTCCTTTGACTCCGGAAGAAGTAGAAGCTTTGAGATGAACAGCCCCATGAAGAAACTACTCTTATCCGTATGTCTACTGTCAGCAATCTTGTTATCTGTCGTAGCCGAAAACTATCCTTATAGAAGCGATGTGCTTTGGGTTACTGTTCCCAACCATGCCGACTGGATTTATAAGACAGGAGAAAAAGCGACCGTGGAAGTACAATTCTATAAATATGGTATTCCCGGAGATAACGTAATTGTCAACTATGAAATAGGCGGAGATTTGATGCCTGCCGATACAAAGGGAAGTGTTACACTCAAAAACGGCAAAGCCATAATTCCTGTCGGCACAATGAAAGAGCCCGGATTCCGCGATTGCCGCCTGAAGGCAACAGTGGACGGAAAAACGTATTCGCATCATGTCAAAGTCGGTTTCTCACCGGAAAAGCTTAAGCCATATACTGCCATGCCCGCCGATTTCAACGAATTCTGGGAGAAGGCTAAAGCAGAGCAGAAAGATTTTCCGCTGACTTATACGAAAGAGCATGTAGAAAAGTATTCTACGGATAAAATAGATTGCTATCTCGTGAAATTGCAACTGAATAAAGGCGGGCAATGCATCTATGGCTATTTATCCTATCCGAAGAAAGAAGGGAAATTTCCGGTTGTATTATGTCCCCCGGGAGCAGGTATCAAAACAATTAAAGAGCCTTTGCGCCATAAATATTATGCGGAACAAGGCTGCATCCGCTTTGAAATTGAGATACACGGGCTTAATCCGGAAATGAATGAACAGGAATTTAAAGAAATAAGCAATGCATTCAATGGTAGAGGGAACGGGTATCTAAACAATGGTTTGGACAACCGTGACAATTACTACATGAAACGGGTATATCTGGCTTGTGTCCGCAGCATCGATTTCTTAACTTCCTTACCGGAATGGGACGGCAAGAATGTGATTGCTCAAGGGGGAAGCCAGGGTGGCGCATTAGCTTTAATCACCGCCGGACTTGACCAGCGTGTCACCGCTTGCGTCGCCAATCATCCCGCATTAAGTGATATGGCAGGATATAAGGCAGGACGTGCCGGTGGTTATCCGCACTTTTTCAAAAGAGCAACGGGTATGGATACGCCTGAAAAGATAAAGACAATGGCTTATTACGATGTAGTGAACTTCGCAAAGCTAATCAAAGCGGACACTTATATGACATGGGGATTCAATGATGACGTATGCCCACCGACCACCAGTTATATTGTTTACAATGTATTGAACTGCCCGAAAGAGGCGTTGATAACTCCGATTAACGAGCATTGGACTTCAAATGATACTGAATACGGGCATTTGCTTTGGATAAAGAAGCATCTGAAATAAAATTTTGCCACTGATTACACAGGCACATACCTGTATAATCAGTGGCAAAACTCTGCTTCTTAAATCCTTTTACCTGTCTTTAATCATCCCAATCAGACAAAGGTAGCGTTTTCTTCCCGTACCACTTCATCCATGCATACGATTTTCTTTTTCTGATATAAAGCGTATCGCCACAATTCTCCACCGCTTCCCAATCAAAAACGGAATGAGGACGGAATGACTTTTCCAGCCAGTAAAACACATGGTAAGTCATAAAGGGAAGTATCATCCACCACCATGAATACACTAATGACAAGACTAAGGCAGGCGACAGTGTCAAAAGGAAGCACTCCCAAAACTGCCTTGCATGAATCCGTAGTTCCATGTCTTCCCAAACTTCCAAATACTTATATCGGGTAAAGAAAAAACCACCGAACATAAAATAATGACTCTTATTCCTCTCTTTTCCTAAGAACCATTTTGCTAAAAGATTATTATAAAAAATCATATTCTCTCTCTTTTTTATTGTAAGTAAATTCATAACATAATAAACAATTAAAGGTTCAATGTTTTAAAGTTTAATAAAAGGTTCAGACGCTATTTTTCGAAAATAGAAGCTAATCATCATCTATTTTGTATTTCCTTTGCGTTTTTACAGCACAAAAAAAGTCCCTGTGTTCTCATTGCAGAAAACACAAGGACAAACAATTGTTTATTATATCTCTACTTAATATTTAAAACTGCTCCCACCCAAAAACTCGCGAAGCAGGGAAGTCGGCGGAATTTCCTTATCCTGTACCGGAACAAAATATTTAATGAATTTCAGCAACCGGTAAGCTTCACAATATTCGGGACAATTGCGCGGAACTCCCATCAAGATAGGTTCGGCATGCAGGCGAAGAACGGCAAATTCAAAGAGTAATGCCGAATTGAACATAACATCGGCATTCTCTTGGTAAGGGAATATCCACTTGTCTTCACCGGCACGTACACTAGGCCAGCGTGAAATGGTTTCACGGGCGGAATATCCACGATAATTGAAGTCACGGATAATACGGCGCAACAGACGGTTATCTGTGGTCGGAATCCAGTTATGGTCGTCCAGGGAAATGGTAGTCAGTGCAGATACGTAAATCTTAAATTTGCGTTCAGCCGGAATATGGGGAGTCAGCTCCGGATTCAAGGCATGAATACCTTCCAGAATCAGAATCGTGTTATCTTCTATTTTCAATTTGTCACCTTTATACTCTTTCTTGCCAAGGGAAAAGTTGAAACGGGGAAGTTCCACCTCTTCACCACGTAGCAGGGCTTGCAATTGCTGGTTGAACAAATCCAGGTCGAGAGCGTAAAGTGATTCATAATCATAGTTTCCGTTTTCATCCAGAGGAGTGTCTTCACGGTCTACGAAATAGTTGTCCAAAGAGATTGGATAGGGTTTCAAGCCGTTTGTCATCAACTGGATAGAGAGACGTTTGCTGAAAGTCGTTTTCCCCGAAGACGACGGTCCGGCAATCAAGACAAGTTTCACACGGTTGCCGTTTTCTCCACGGTGGAAGATGGTATCGGCTATCTGAGCTATCTTCTTCTCCTGCAAGGCTTCGGCTACATTAATCAAATCTGTGGCGTGCCCTTCTTCACAAGCCAGGTTAAAGTCTCCGGCGTTGTTGAGTCCCATAATGTAACTCCAGTTCAGATATTCCTTAAAGACGTCCAGCATCTTCTCCTGCTTCACAACATCTTCCAATACTTCGGGATTCTCGCGGCTCGGAATCCGAAGAAGCAGTCCATCATAATATTTCACGATGTCGAACAACTTAATATATCCGGTGCTGGGCAACAGATTACCATAATAATAATCGACCGTATCACCCAACGTGTAGTAATAGGTATAGAGAGAGCCGGAAGTTTCGAGCAGCCGCACTTTGTCATTCATCCCCCGTTCACTAAATACGCGTACAGCTTCCGCCGTATGACATTCGATGCGGTGATAAGGAATATTTTCGGCAATAATTTCCTGCATACGCTGCTTGATGCGTTTCACATCTTCCAGTTCGATAGGACGCCCGATACGCAAATTGCAGAAATAGCCTTTTGACACAGGATGTTCTACGAATAACTTTCCGTCGGGATACAACTCCGTGACAGCCTTAAACAAGACAAAGCAGAGCGAACGGACATAGGTACGTATACCGGACTGGTCTCTTACGTCCAGAAACTCTATATCCTTATTGTTATATACCCTAAAATTAAGTCCCTCAGAGCGGTTATTGACTTTGGCACTGACCACTTGATAAGGAAAATTAAGATTAAAACCGTAATAAATATCCAAAAGTGAGCTCCCGATAGGGAATTCTTTAGAAATATTATTATTTTTGCAACATATTTGTAACATCTGTTTCATCGAGTTCGTTAAAAGGTGAATAATTTGGGACTAATATACTTATAATCAGACTGAGAACAAATAACCATTAAAAATATTATAGATGGAATATTCTTTTTATGATTTTTTAAAGCTCATAGGTTCATTAGGGCTCTTCTTGTACGGAATGAAGATAATGAGCGAGGGCTTGCAAAAGGTCGCAGGTGACAGACTACGAAGTATCTTGACGGCAATGACTACCAACAGGGTAACGGGAGTATTGACAGGTGTGTTAATCACAGCCCTTATCCAATCTTCTTCAGCGACGACGGTAATGGTCGTGAGTTTCGTTAATGCCGGGTTACTTACTCTTGCCGAATCTATCAGTGTCATTATGGGTGCCAACATCGGTACTACGGTCACTGCCTGGATTATCTCAATTTTCGGATTTAAGGTTGACATGGCCGCTTTTGCCCTTCCTCTTTTGGCCATCGCCCTTCCGTTTATCTTCTCGGGCAAAAGTAACCGCAAGTCCGTTGGTGAATTCATTTTCGGTTTCTCTTTCCTCTTCATGGGACTTTCTTATCTGAAAGCAAATGCGCCCGACTTGAATGCCAACCCGGAAATGCTCGCCTTCGTACAGAACTACACGGATATGGGATTCTTCTCCATTCTGTTGTTCCTGTTCATCGGTACGATACTGACCATGATTGTACAGGCTTCTGCCGCCACGATGGCAATTACGCTGATTATGTGTGCCAACGGCTGGATTAGTCTGGAACTGGGTGCAGCCCTCGTACTGGGAGAAAATATCGGAACTACAATCACCGCCAATCTTGCCGCATTAACAGCCAATACACAGGCTAAACGGGCAGCATTGGCGCATTTTGTTTTTAATGTGTTCGGTGTTATCTGGGTATTGATTATCTTCCACCCTTTCATGCAACTGGTGAACTGGGTGGTAGACACTTTCTTCCAAAGCAGCAACCCCGAAGTTGCCATCTCATACAAACTGTCCGCTTTCCACTCTATCTTCAATATCTGTAACGTATGTATCCTGATATGGGCCGTGAAACTGATTGAACGTACCGTATGTGCTTTAATTCACCCGAAGGAAGAGGACGAAGAACCAAGACTGCGGTTTATCACCGGCGGTATGCTGTCTACAGCGGAGCTTTCCATTCTTCAGGCACGCAAGGAGATTCATCTTTTTGCAGAACGTACCCATCGTATGTTCGGCATGGTGCAGGACTTGCTGCATACGGAAAAGGATGATGATTTCAACAAACTGTTCAGCCGGATAGAGAAATACGAGAATATCAGCGACAATATGGAGTTGGAAATAGCCAACTATCTGAACCAGGTATCCGAAGGTCGTCTGAGTTCCGAAAGTAAGTTGCAGATACGCGCCATGCTACGTGAAGTGACGGAGATTGAAAGTATCGGGGACAGTTGTTACAACCTGGCACGTACCGTCAACCGGAAGCGTCAGACAAACCAGGACTTTACCGAAAAGCAATACGAGCATATCCACTTCATGATGAAGCTGACGAATGACGCTCTTGCACAAATGATTATGGTGGTAGAGAAACCGGAACATCAGAATATTGACATCAACAAGTCTTTCAATATTGAAAACGAAATCAATAATTACCGCAACCAATTGAAGAATCAGAATATCCTGGATGTGAACAACAAGGAATATGATTATCAAATGGGAGTTTACTACATGGATATTATCGCCGAATGTGAGAAACTGGGCGACTATATAGTAAATGTGGTAGAAGCCAGCAGTGATGTGAAAGAAAAGAAGGTTTCCTGATAAAGCAAAAATCATAATATAAGAAAGGAGAACCGAGTGATTATATAGCCGGTTCTCCTTTTTATTTCAGAGTTCCTCCTGCCCCCTTGATTCCTGATATTGACGACTCTGATGGCGATATTAGACATAAATAATATAGAAATAGAAGAAATCGATATAGATACGGCTAAAATGACTTCTAATGCTATGGATAATGAATTCCTGAGCAAAGTAATACAAATTATTGAAGACAACATCAGTGATGAAAAGTTCTCGACAGAAGATTTGGCAAACAAATTATTTATGAGCCGTTCCAACCTGTATATCAAGATGAATGCCATATCCGGAGAAGCACCGGCAAACTTTATCCGTCGTATCCGCTTCAACAAGGGATGCCAGATGCTGCTTGAAGGACGCTATACCGTTGCTGAAATCAGTAATAAAAAGGTTTTAGCTCGCCTTCCTATTTCACCAATAGTTTTAAGAAACATATGGGAATGCTTCCTACCGAGTATATCAAAAAGCATCAGGAAAAAAGTAATTCCTGAAGTTTTTAATTAATAATACGACAAAATGTGATTGAGAATTTGCTAATTCCAATATTAATTTTAATATTTGCATAGCAACTATAGTATCAATTGAAAACAAAAGATGAAATAATCACTATTCTCCGGAATTTTAAGGAAGAGTTTGGGGAGAGATATGGAATTGAAAAGTTAGGGCTTTTCGGTTCTGTGGCTCGTGGTGAACAGAAGGAAGATAGTGATATTGATATTTGTATTAAACTCCAAGAGCCTGATTATTTTACTCGAATGGAAATAAAAGAGTCTTTAGAAGAACGTTTTAATGCAAAAGTGGATGTCGTGTCTTTAACTGCAATTATGCGTAGTTTATTTCGAAATCATATAGAGAAAGATGCAATCTATATCTAATGCTGACATATTGGATATGCTTCTTTTTGTAGAAGAACGCATTCATACAACTATAGAAAGATGTAGTAGTGTTATTTCCGTGAATGACTTTTTGGTTTCTCCTGATAAGATGGATATTTTTGATGCAACTTGTATGCGTTTGCAAACCATAGGTGAAACTATTAAAAACATAGACAACCTGACTAATCATGGACTATTAATAAATTATGCTGGCACTCCGTGGAAGAGTATAATCGGACTACGCAATATTATTTCTCACGAATACCTATCTATTGACCCGGAAGAAATTTTTAAAATAGTAAAGGGGCATTTGCCTGGATTGTTTCTTGCAATTCAGCAGATCAGAAATGATATTGCCGATAATATATAAATTCATTTTTAGGTATTGCTGATAATTTATTCTTAAGATATAACGAGGGTGTCCTAACATTTGAAGTGCACCCCAAAAGTTAGACAAAAAACTTTTGGGGTGCATTCTTTATGAAATACACTTTTGAAAAAAAGTTCAATATAGTGAGCAGGGTAAAAGCCGGTTGTCCAATTAGACAGTTGGCAAAAGAAAACAACCTACATGAGAATAAAATTCTCGATTGGGTACGTTTATATGATAGATACGGGGTTGATATCCTAAGAAAACGTTCCAAGATAAAGCCTACAAGTGATTTTAAGGAACAGGTTGTACGCGAGCTATTGGAAAAAGGATTACCTTTGTCCCATGCATTGATAAAGTACCGTATAAGTCGTACAGCACTTGAAGGCTGGGTTCGTACGGTTCGTAAACATGGATAAAAAAAATCCACTTCTGGAGATTTCTAAAGAAGAATATGAGATTCTGGATAACAGTACACTTCAGGACGAAGCCGAAAACAATCGTTTTGCATGGCGTCCATTAGAGGTTAGCGACAGGTTACAGGCACAATTGATTCAATTTCTGTTATTTCTGCCCGCCCAATCGTTTACAACCTCGTTCTGTATTCTTTGTCGACAATTCATTCTTTGTCATTGTAGATGAGGCAATAGGAAAAGCCAAAGGCACAGTTAATTTACATTATCAGTTCTGTGAAGGAGAAACAGTTTTGGACTTCCAAAAGATATCTCTTACGACAGCTTTAGAAAATGAAAGCAATGTAAAACTACAATGCTTCAGCACTGACAAAATGAAAGTTGTTAAAGAGGAAGGCTGGTATTCAACAGCCTATCGCCAACGTAGCGAACGTCCTGCAATAGCATTTAATATAGAGAAAAAAGATGATAAGCCGGTGCGCTACATCACTGTAATCTATCCTTTCAAAGACAAAAATAACAAAGACAAGTTCAACGCTCGTTTTAAAAATAAGAAATTCAATGAAAACGAATTGGAAATCGAAGTAAAGGTAAATGGGAAATCGAGAGTTTTAGGGTATAAGTTATAAAAATCAAAAAGAGGATTCCCATATGTTTTCAATAGGCAGGGGAAGAGCTAACCGCCCTTCCCCTTAAATTTAATACGAAACGGAATGAGTAATCAATAGACATAAGACTCCGCCAGCCGCCAAAACAAAGTGGATTCCGGCACAACAGTGGTTCGAAGGATTTTTGCCGCACTGTTTCCCGACGCCGGATTGATATTGGCGAACATATTCCATCCTCTAACGAAAGAGCAATCACTATAATAATAGGAGTTATCACTGCCAGTCAACGAAAACGGACGGTCGGCGAACTGATAGCCAATCATTGCTTTTCCTGCAGAAGACTCCTTCCCTGTCCAATTGGATAAAGCTATTCTCCCCACCCTTTTATCACCTTTAAAAATAAAGAAATCGCCCAGTGTAGCTACAAGGGCATAGCCGTCATTTGAAGTTCCCGTCCAGTGTCCTCCCATATCACCTCCTCTGCGGTCTACTTTCTGCAGCACTTCCGGAGAAAAGACAGTGGGCAAATCCATAATAATCAGTCCGTTTTCATAAGGGAATGTAAGAGTCTCAATCACTTGCCAGTCTAACCCGATCACTTCTACCTCAACCCGGTCGAATGTGAAATTATCAGGTATATTCTGTATATCTTTGACTATTATCGTACTATAATCCGGAACATCTGGAACTTCGGGAACAGACGGTTCTTCTTCGTTTTCGTCATCCCTACAACCAACCATTATAAGGCTGAATATCAATAAAAGACAGATTACGGGATATAAGAGAAAGTTTGAGCCGATAGTAACAGTTGTTTTATTATGCATGATTCCTATTTTGCGGGCAAAGATATTACATTTATAACCAGCAGAATAATTTTCGGGCATAAAAATAAAAATGACCGGACACATATCGCATCCGCTCATTTCCACATAATAAATTCTTTCCCTCTTTGTTTTTATCCTTCGTACGGTTCGAAATCTTCTTTTCCGACTCCGCAAAGTGGACAAGTCCAATCATCAGGAATGTCCTCAAACGCAGTTCCTGGTTCAATTCCGCTTTCCGGATCTCCTTGTTCGGGGTCGTAAATATATTCACAGACCGTGCAAATGTACTTCTTCATAACGTTCGTATTTTTAATTGGTTTTCTAACTAATATAACACAAATAGCAAGATATTTGTTCAACACTATTTTCCAAACTAAAGAAATTTCTCAAACCATTGTCCATTCCTTATCGCACATGTGGTAAACCACGATAACAAACTCGACTTCATAAAAAGTTTTAATTAAACAATTTATCACAATATTATGTTGTACTTTTGCAGTCCAAACTAAACGCATGTATCTGCATGAGTACAAATAAAGATGACTTTTATCATATAGGACTTACAGACAATGAAGTCCTCCAAAGCAGGGAAAAAAATGGTATCAACCTGTTAACGCCACCCAAGCGTCCTTCCTTGTGGAAGCTTTATCTCGAAAAATTTGAAGACCCGGTGGTGCGTGTACTGTTAGTAGCAGCCGCATTTTCCCTAATCATCTCCATCATCGAAAATGAATACGCCGAAACTATCGGAATCATTGCCGCCATCCTACTGGCTACCGGTATCGGTTTCTTTTTCGAATATGATGCCAGCAAGAAATTCGATTTGCTGAATGCAGTCAACGAAGAAACGTTGGTAAAAGTCATCCGTAACGGACGTGTGCAGGAAGTTCCCCGTAAAGACATAGTGGTAGGCGATATAGTGATTTTGGAAACCGGTGAGGAAATTCCCGCAGACGGAGAATTGCTGGAAGCAATTTCTTTGCAGGTAAACGAATCCAATCTGACAGGAGAACCCGTCATCAATAAAACTACCATAGAAGCGGAGTTTGACGAAGAGGCAACGTATGCTTCCAATTTGGTGATGCGCGGCACTACGGTAGTCGACGGACACGGAACCATGCGCGTACTGCATGTGGGAGATGCTACTGAAATCGGAAAAGTAGCCCGCCAAAGCACAGAAGATAATCTGGAACCCACTCCGCTGAACATTCAGTTGACAGAACTTGCCAATCTGATTGGAAAAATCGGTTTTACCGTTGCGGGACTCGCTTTCCTTATCTTCTTTGTGAAAGATGTATTGTTCGCCTTTGATTTCGGCGCATTGAACGGATGGCATGAATGGCTTCCTGTTTTCGAGCGGACACTCAAATACTTTATGATGGCGGTTACTTTGATTGTAGTAGCCGTGCCCGAAGGCTTGCCAATGAGCGTCACCCTCAGCCTGGCGTTGAATATGCGCCGTATGCTCTCTACTAACAACCTGGTACGGAAGATGCACGCTTGCGAAACGATGGGTGCTATCACTGTGATTTGCACGGACAAGACCGGTACGCTGACACAAAACTTGATGCAGGTGCACGAACCAAATTTCTATGGTATCAAGAACGGCAGCGACTTGTCCGACGATGATATCAGCGCACTTATCGCAGAAGGCATCAGTGCCAATTCTACCGCTTTTCTTGAAGAACCGGCTGCCGGTGAAAAGCCGAAAGGAGTAGGAAATCCTACCGAAGTGGCTTTGTTATTATGGCTGAACAGCCAGGGAAGAGATTATCTGGCACTTCGTGAGAATGCACATATCCTCGACCAGTTAACATTCTCCACCGAACGGAAATTCATGGCGACACTTGTAGAATCGCCATTAATCGGAAAGAAAATACTCTATATCAAAGGAGCACCGGAAATTGTTCTTGGCAAGTGCAAGGAAGTTGTACTGGACGGGAATCGGGTAGATGCCGTGGAATACCGTTCGACAGTAGAAGCGCAATTGCTGAATTATCAGAATATGGCGATGCGCACACTTGGATTTGCTTTCAAGATTGTAGGGGAGAACGAGCCGAATGACTGTACGGAGCTGGTATCAGCCAATGATTTGAACTTCTTAGGCGTCGTAGCCATTTCCGACCCGATTCGTCCGGATGTGCCTGCTGCCATAGCCAAATGCCAGTCGGCAGGTATCGGTATCAAGATTGTGACCGGTGACACACCGGGAACTGCTACGGAGATTGCCCGTCAGATAGGTCTTTGGAATCCGGAGACGGATACGGAACGGAATCGTATCACCGGAGTGGCATTCGCCGAATTGAGTGACGAAGAAGCATTAGACCGGGTGATGGAGCTTAAAATCATGTCGCGTGCCCGCCCGACGGATAAACAACGCCTGGTACAATTGCTCCAGCAAAAAGGAGCGGTAGTAGCCGTGACCGGAGACGGCACGAACGACGCACCCGCTTTGAATCATGCACAAGTCGGTCTGTCGATGGGAACGGGAACTTCCGTAGCCAAAGAAGCCAGTGACATTACCTTGCTCGACGACTCATTCAACAGTATCGGAACCGCTGTCATGTGGGGACGTTCACTTTATAAGAATATCCAGCGTTTCATTGTTTTTCAGTTGACGATTAATTTCGTCGCGCTGCTTATCGTTCTGCTGGGGTCGGTTATCGGTACGGAACTTCCGCTGACCGTAACACAAATGTTATGGGTAAACCTGATTATGGATACTTTTGCCGCTTTGGCTTTGGCTTCCATTCCGCCCAGCGAAACTGTAATGCTTGAGAAACCCCGTCGCAGCACTGATTTCATCATCAGTAAAGCAATGCGGTCTAATATAATAGGTGTAGGTTCTATTTTCCTTATCGTACTGCTCGGAATGATTTATTATTTCGACCACAGCCCGCAGGGTATGGATATACACAATCTCACTATTTTCTTTACCTTCTTCGTCATGTTACAATTCTGGAACCTCTTCAATGCCCGCGTATTCGGTACTACCGAATCGGCATTCAAAGGGCTTTCCAAATCGTATGGTATGGAACTGATTGTGCTTGCCATCCTGGTAGGACAATTCCTGATTGTGCAGTTCGGTGGAGCTGTATTCCGTACGGAGCCGCTCAACTGGCAAACTTGGCTTCTTATTATAGGCGTTTCGTCCACGGTGTTATGGGTTGGAGAACTTGTTCGCCTTGTTCAACGTATTATTCACTAAAAGAGTAGAAATGAAAAGTAAAGGAATTAAAAACCTTCTTATTGATTTGGGCGGTGTGCTTATCAATCTCGACCGCCAACGTTGTATGGAGAACTTTAAGAAATTAGGGTTCACAGACGTAGAAGAGCGATTGAATATCCAACAACTGCATGGAATATTCATGCAGCAGGAAAAAGGCCTGATCACTTCCGCCGAATTCCGGAACGGGCTCCGGGACATGATGGGGAAAGTAGTCAGTGACAAACAAATAGATGCTGCCTGGAACAGTTTTCTGGTAGACATCCCCCAATATAAGCTTGACTTACTGCTGGAATTGCGTTCCAAATATGTAGTCTACCTGCTTAGCAACACAAATGAGCTCCATTGGAGATATGCCTGCCACAACCTGTTTCCATATCGTACCTTCAGAGTGGAAGACTACTTCGAAAAAGCCTATCTCTCTTATGAGATGCACATGGTAAAACCGGAAGCGGATATTTTTAAGGCGGTCATTGAGGATGCAGGTATCGAACCTCAAGAGACACTCTTCATTGATGACTCAGAATTAAATTGCAAGGCGGCTCAGGAACTGGGCATCTCCACCTATACGGCAAAAGCCGGCGAAGACTGGAGCCATCTTTTCAAAAGCTAATAAAACCCGTGGAAATGCAGATTATACGTGACATATCGCCCCTCACTCCGGAACCCTGCGTAGCTACCATCGGTTTCTTTGATGGAGTTCATGCAGGACATCGCTATCTCATCCAACAAGTGAAAGAGATAGCCGCAGCCAAAAGTCTACGTTCTGCACTGGTTACTTTCCCTGTTCATCCCCGCAAAGTGATGAACGCCGGCTATCGCCCGGAACTTCTGACCACAGCGGAAGAAAAAATAAATCTTTTAGCCGGCATCGGAGTAGACTACTGCCTGATGCTCGACTTCACCCCGGATATTTCTCGCCTGACCGCACGTGAATTCATGACCCAGGTACTCAAAGAACGTTTCCAGGTGAAATGTCTGGTAATCGGTTACGACCATCGTTTCGGACACAACCGTAACGAAGGGTTCGAGGACTATGTACGTTACGGAAAAGAAATCGGCATAGAAGTTATCCAAGCAAAAGCATATGCCAACAATATAGAAATGGAAGACGAAGAACATACAACAGTCAGTTCTTCGCTAATCCGCAAACTGCTTCATAAAGGAGATGTAGACTTGGCAGCCCGTTGCCTGGGATACGAATATTTTCTGGACGGAACCGTTGTAAGCGGTTATCAGGTAGGCAGGAAAATCGGTTTCCCGACTGCCAACTTAAGTGTGGACGATCCGGACAAACTCATTCCTGCGGATGGCGTTTATGCCGTATGGGTGACCTTTGACGGAAAAACCTATATGGGTATGTTGAATATAGGCGTCCGCCCGACGATTGGCAATGGCCCCAACCGGACGATTGAAGTGAATATCCTTCACTTCCACTCCAACATATACGACAAGTTTATCCGGCTTACTTTTGTAAAGCGGACTCGTCCCGAACTGAAATATGACAGTATCGACGAGCTAATCGTACAACTTCATAAAGACGCCGAAGAAACAGAAACAATCCTTAAAAATACATTCGTATGCAAAAGACATTTATGAGTATCTCACTGGTGGTAATAGCCATATCCATGTTGGCTATGTTCATATGCAGTTTCTTTACCGCTAAATAAAGCGTATAAGCCTTATGAAGACAGCCATCAAGTTAATACTGCTCGAACTTCTCATCGCGCAGATCATCGCTCCTATTCTGATTATGATTCCCTGTACCATCTATTTATTGGTCACTACGGGAAATCTGGACAAAGCAGTTTTAACGCAGACAATCATGATTCCGGCACAACTTGCCGGTCAGATTATGATGGGTATTTACCTTTGGAAAGCAGGCTATATCAGTACACAAAAGTCTACATGGTCGCTTGTATCCACCCCTTATCTGATTAGCAGCGCGTTGGCTATCCTTACTGGCGGATTTCTGGTATCCGCACTTATGAGTCTGATGGACTGGATTCCTAATATCATGGAGCAGTCTTTCGATATTCTTCAATCCGGTTGGGGCGGTATTCTTGCGATAGCTATCGTAGGGCCTGTGCTCGAAGAACTATTATTCCGCGGCGCCATTACCAAAGCACTCTTGCAACAGTACAATCCGACAAAAGCCATTCTCATCTCCGCACTTCTGTTCGGTGTCTTCCACATCAATCCCGCCCAGATACTCCCGGCATTTCTGATTGGTATTCTGCTGGCATGGACGTATTATAAGGCCGGCAGCCTGATTCCATGTATCCTTATGCATATACTGAACAATTCCCTAGCCGTCTATCTCAGCATCAAATATCCCGAAGCGGAAAATATGGACGACTTGATAAGCGGTACACCCTACCTACTTGTTTTATCAGGAGCGGCTCTATTACTTATCGGAAGTATTCTAACCATGCGTTACCTGACTACTAAAAAGCAAGAATAAAAAAAGGGAAGTTTTTCACTTCCCCTCTTTTGCCTTGAATGCCAATGCATACATCCGTATTTGTTTTACCATCGACAGCAAACCGTTGCTGCGAGTAGGTGACAGATGCTCTTTCAGTCCGATCCTATCAATAAAATAAAGGTCGGAGTTCAATATTTCATCAGGCGTATGTCCCGACAATACTTTTATCAACAAAGCTATGATTCCTTTTACAATCAACGCGTCACTTTCTGCCTTAAAAACAATTTTACCGTCTACATCATCCGCTTGAAGCCATACCCGACTTTGGCATCCTTCAATCAGATTCTGCTCCGTCTTATATTGTTCTTCCAGCGGTTCCTGCTCATTTCCCAAGTCAATAAGTAGTTGGTAGCGGTCCATCCAATCGTCGAAGTCACTGAATTCAGCAATAACTTCGTCCTGCAATTCATTAATTGACATATTATTTAATTTTATTTCTCGTTATAGATTACTTCCATTACAGTCTGTCCGACTGCTTTCAATGTATTTTTATCAATATGCTCCATGTTATCCGTAAGCGTATGCCAAGTAGGAGTAAATCCACCTTCGGGGTCAGAAGCTATGATATCAATCGTTTTGATGCGTGCCAGGCGGTTGATAAACAAGTGATCGTCCGTCACTCCGCCGCCGTCTTCATCAATAAACATCTTGCCATATCCCAGTTTCTTGGCTGCTTTCCAGACTTTCTTGTTGATGTCCGGCGCAAACTGTTCTGAATATGATTCTTTCAGAAAAACAGTATTTTTACCGCCCACCATATCGAGCAGTATGCCGAAACGGGCATTATATCCCTGCACATGAAGGTCACGCGCCCAATATTGTGCTCCCAGGCACCATGATTCTTCATTATTCTGGTCGTGCGCTCCATAATCTTCCGCATCTAGGAAAATAATGTCAATGCCCACTTCCGGTTGCTGTTGATTAACCAAACGGGCGATTTCCAACAAAGCTCCCACCCCGCTTGCTCCATCATTCGCTCCCAGAATAGGAGTCTTATGGTTCTTTTCATCAGGATCGTTGTCAGCCCAGGGACGAGTATCCCAATGCGCAAACAAAGCGATTCTTTTCTTGCTTTCCGGCTTATAAGAACCGATGATATTCCGCGCTTTCAACAAAGTTCCGTCATAAGCTATTAGGTCAGCATACTGGTCGGTCACCTGCGCACCGAAATCTTTCAACTGCTTGGCCAGATAATTTCCACAGGCTACGTGCCCCTTCGTATTAGGCACGCGAGGCCCGAAATCCACCTGATTCTTTACATACAGATAAGCACTGTCCGCATCAAACTGCGGTACGTTCACGACTACCTTCTCGCTTTGTTCATTTGTACTATTCGCCTTGTTGCCGCCTCCGCAAGAGAAAGCCGATAACAACAAAAAGGCACTTGTCAATACTATCATAGGTTTCTTTTTCATCATCCTCTTTTCTATTAAAGCCTCAAAATTAGTCATTTTCATCACAGCATTGCTCAGATGGAATAGATTATTAACAAATAAACTTTAATTCGACATCTTTCTTTCCGACCGTAAGCTCCACTTTTGCACCATTGACAAGCGGTAAATTATGAGTGACATGCCCCACCGGAAAATTAAAACAAACGGGATAATCATACTCTTTCACCAAATCAGCCAAAGCTGCGTACAACTCTTTCCCCAAGGAACAATCTTCCTCATATTCAGTAAACTGCCCGACAATAAGCCCGGACAACTTTTCAAGCACACCACCCAGTTTCAGATTGTACATCATACGTTCAATGGCATGAGGCCGTTCGCTGACGTCTTCTATAAACAGCACCGTACCTTCCGCCGGAATATCATAAGGGGTTCCCCGCAGACCGTAAGCCACTGCCAGATTCCCACCATGCAAAACGCCTTGTGCACTCCCCTGTTTATTCAATTTATGCTTCTCACAAGTATAGACAGGCAGGTTGCCGAACAGGATATCTTTTAGATACGAAGTACACGGGTCATCTTCCGGTTCAACTGTAAGATGGCGTGCCATCAATGAATGCAGGGATGCATATCCGTTCTTCTGAAACAGATTGTGCAATGCTGTAATATCACTGAACCCGAGCAACCATTTCGGGTGCTCATAAAAAGCCGTGAAATCAATCTTATCTATCAAATGTACCGCTCCATATCCCCCGCGGCTGCAAAGAATAGCTTTCACATCCGGATCATCCATCGCATCCTGCAAATCTTTAAGACGCTGCCTGATTGTTCCGGCATATCTCCCGGAAGAACCGCCGGCATGCTTTCCGATAGCAACCGTCAAGCCCCATGACTCGATCCGTTTCCTGGCGCCTTTCAAAAATTGCTTGTCTATCTTACTGGAGGGCGACACGATGACTACTTTATCCCCCTTTTGCAAAAAGGGGGGAAATTGAATATCCATATTCTATAATCTATTTTGTTGACTTATATGTGCAAAAATACACGAAAAAACGATTCCATGCGCATCTGGCGGGTAAAACAAATGAAATATAGCAAAATGTTACACAACAGATGTATTTTTTTGGGTTATAATCCTTATTTTTTCAATCATTTTTCTGATATTTGCTAAAAATCTAACGTTATGGAACCTATTCTAAATTTTGCCCAACTAACAGAGCACCTCAGGAAACTAAACCACAGAAAACGGATTGCAGTGGTTTGTGCCAATGATCCTAATACCGAGTATGCGATTACGCGTGCCTTGGAAGAGGGGATTGCGGAGTTTCTGATGATTGGAGACTCGGCTATCCTTGAGAAATACCCTACGCTCAAGCAATATCCAGAATATGTGAAAACTATCCATATAGAAGATTCGGACGAAGCGGCGCGCGAAGCCGTACGTATCGTTCGTGAGGGCGGAGCGGATATTTTAATGAAAGGAATCATCAATACGGACAATTTGCTGCATGCCATACTCGACAAAGAAAAAGGGCTGCTCCCGAAAGGGAAAATCCTCACGCATCTGGCAGTGATGGAAATTCCGACTTATCATAAGCTGCTTTTCTTCTCGGATGCTGCGGTAATCCCACGTCCTACCTTGCAGCAACGTATAGAAATGATATGGTATGCCATTTGTACCTGTCGGCACTTCGGCATTGAACAGCCGCGTGTGGCATTGATTCACTGCACGGAGAAAGTAAGCGCGAAGTTCCCTCATTCGCTGGATTATGTGAATATTGTGGAATTGGCTGAAGCCGGAGAGTTCGGAAACGTCATTATCGACGGACCGCTGGATGTGCGTACATCCTGTGAGCAGGCAAGCGGGGATATAAAAGGCATTGTATCCCCTATCAACGGACAAGCGGACGTGCTTATCTTCCCTAACATAGAATCAGGCAATGCTTTCTACAAGTCTGTTTCCTTGTTTGCAAATGCAGAAATGGCAGGATTGCTGCAAGGTCCTGTTTGTCCCGTAGTCCTTCCGTCCCGTAGCGATTCGGGATTGTCCAAATATTACAGCATAGCCATGGCATGCCTGCAAGTGGCAGGAGATTGCGAATGCAGAAAGCAAGTGCTTAATCAAGGTAACAATTCATAATTCACAGTTCATAATCCATACTTAAAACATTAAACTCTATGAAGATTCTGGTCATCAATCCCGGTTCCACCTCTACAAAAATCGCTGTATATGAAAACGAAACACCTCTGTTGGTCAGCAATATCAAGCATACGGTAGAAGAATTATCCGTTTACCCGCAGGTGATAGACCAGTTTGAGTTCCGCAAGAACCTGGTACTTCAGGAATTAGAGTCTAAGGGGATTCCTTTTGCTTTTGATGCTGTCATCGGACGTGGCGGATTAGTAAAGCCCATTTCCGGTGGTGTATATGAAGTAAATGAAGCTATGGTACGGGATACATTGCATGCCATGCGTACACATGCCTGTAACCTCGGTGGGTTGATAGCAAAAGAACTGGCCTCCTCTCTTCCCGACTGTCCTGCTTTCATTGCAGACCCGGGAGTGGTAGACGAACTGGAAGATATAGCCCGTATTACAGGCTCTCCGCTTATGCCGAAAATTACCATCTGGCATGCATTGAATCAAAAGGCAATAGCCCGGCGTTTTGCCAAAGAACAGGGAACAAGGTATGAGGAGCTTGATTTGATTATCTGTCATCTGGGCGGCGGCATTTCGATAGCTGTCCACCATCACGGACGGGCTATCGACGCGAACAATGCATTAGATGGCGAAGGCCCTTTCTCACCAGAACGTGCCGGAACGCTTCCGGCAGGTCAGCTCATTGACCTTTGTTTCAGCGGGCAGCACACGAAAGATGAATTAAAAAAACGGATTTCCGGTCGCGCCGGTCTGACGGCACATCTGGGGACTACCGATATACCTGCTATTATCAAGTCCATAGAAGAAGGGGATAAAAAAGCGGAACTGATACTAGATGCCATGATTTATAATGTAGCAAAAGCCATCGGTGGCGCTGCTACCGTCCTATGCGGGAAAATAGATGCCATCCTTCTGACCGGGGGAATCGCTTATTCTGATTATGTCATTTCACGACTTAAAAAGCGCATCTCATTTCTGGCTCCTATCCATATCTATCCCGGAGAAAACGAAATGGAATCACTGGCTTTTAATGCGATAGGGGCATTGAAAGGAGAGTTGCCTATACAGGTCTACACGTAACGTGAGCTTTTGCACAAGAATAGATTAACCGCCTACCTTGCCCCAAATGTTATTGATTATGTCAAACTTCTTCCATCCGTTCCAACTCAAAGGTTTGAAACTCTAGTTTCTTACCGATGAAACTAAAGTTTCAAATAAAGGAACTAACCTGGAGCTTGCTTTTAAAAGAGATGATCTTGGTCAGCACAATATTATTGCCTTCCATCACATAACGGATCCCCGTACCTTTGAAAGCCCGGTCGAGCATTTCGGATACCGGCTGATTGTCGGCAACTACATTAACTACCCGCTTTACATCCACTGTTTGTTTGTTGTAAACGAAGAGGTAATCGGCCTGTAACTCTATCTTGGAGAGTAACTCACTTACTTTCAGCTTCGAGCGTGGGATGCAGATTTTTGCACTCTAAAAGTATCCATTCTCACAATAAGCTTGGAATATTACGAACAGAAGAATGAATAAAGTGAGCTTCATAGTCAGTATTATTTGCTTAGATTCTAAACTTTTTGGGCAAAAAAGCCCTTTCAAAGAAATTTTTCTCATATCTTTGCAACGTGTTAAGTTAATAAATTGATTAAGGTCGATTTTTGACTGTTTCGAATCGGAAAGTATGGGGGTACTTTCCGATTCTCTTTTCAGATAGTGGGGGTTATTGACTGTTATTCATAATTCTTATATTTTTAAGGGTTAGTACTTAATCTAAGGTGTATATTCAATGTGAGCTCATTTTTTATTTTATAAAGATGCTGTCTTTTTCGGCACTCATGGAATAAGTGAACGGATGATCTTCATATAATATTTTTCCAATTTGCCGAGCAACAGATTAAAGGGAGTATCACCAAAGCAATATAGACCGTCTTTCCAACGGAGATAATCAAAATCCGTAAACCGTTCCTTTCTGAACTTTTCGTCACGGGAAATAAAAACCTCGTTCACTCCCAGACGAGTGAGCGGACGTTCGCCGCCATTGGCATAGATATTGACAATACCTTCAAGCAAAGTAGTTGTAAACTCATTGCTTCCCCAGTAAGCACCCACATTAAATATCTTCCGCTTCCTGCTTATCATGGATGTATGAATAGGCGAATGACAAGAACTTCTCCTAATTCTCATGGAAAAATTCAGAAAAAAGTTGAACAGAAGAAATATTGTTCGATATATACATCACGCATTAGGTTTAAAGATTGCTGTTTTCTTTCAGATAAAAGAACAGAAACTTTTTCAGAAAAGCAAAAATTTCAGAAAAAAAATAGTCCGAAAACTAAGTTTTCGGACTATCCTTTGTCATATAAAAGCTATCACTTTTTACTTCTTCTCCGGTCTTGGCAACAATACTTTTCTAGAAAGTTTGAATTTACCTGTTTTTGGATCAATATCAATCAATTTTACATCGATTTCGTCACCTTCTTTAATTCCAGCTTCTTCTACAGTTTCAAGACGCTTCCAGTCAATTTCGGAAATGTGCAGCAAACCGTCTTTGCCCGGCAAGAATTCGATAAACGCACCGTAAGGCATGATAGAACGAACCTTACCTTTGTACACTTCACCTACTTCAGGAACAGCAACGATTGCCTTAATCATGCGCATTGCATCATCAATACATTTCTTGTTTGTTCCGGAAACTTCGATGCGACCCATACCGTCGATTTCTTCGATAGTAATCACAGCACCAGTTTCTTCCTGCATACCTTGGATAATCTTTCCTCCAGGACCGATCACTGCTCCGATAAATTCTTTAGGAATTGTCATCATTTCGATACGAGGAGCATGTTCTTTCAAGTCAGCACGCGGTTCAGCGATTGTTTCTGTGATTTTATTGAGGATGTGCATACGTCCTTCTTTTGCCTGATTCAAAGCACGCTCCAGAATTTCGTAAGACAGACCATCCACTTTGATATCCATCTGAGTAGCGGTAATACCGTCTTTAGTTCCGGTTACTTTGAAGTCCATATCACCGAGGTGGTCTTCGTCACCGAGGATATCGGACAATACGGCATATTTCTCTTCCCCTGGATTCTTAATCAATCCCATAGCGATACCTGATACCGGTTTCTTAATCTTCACACCGGCATCCATCAATGCCAATGTTCCGGCACATACGGTAGCCATAGAAGAAGAACCGTTAGACTCAAGAATATCAGAGACTACACGCACTACATACGGATAATCAGCAGGAATCTGCCCTTTCAAAGCACGCCAAGCCAAGTGACCGTGACCGATTTCACGACGACCTACACCACGCTGTGCTTTCGCTTCACCTGTAGAGAAAGGAGGAAAGTTATAATGCAACAGGAAACGTTCTTTTCCATGTTCCAAAACATTGTCGATAATTTTTTCGTCGAGCTTGGTACCCAGCGTAACAGAAGTCAGTGACTGAGTTTCACCACGAGTAAAGATAGCGGAGCCGTGAGGACCAGGCAGAGGACCAACCTCACACCAGATAGGACGGATTTCAGTAGTCTTACGACCATCGAGGCGCTTGCCTTCATCAAGAATAGAACGGCGCATAGCTTCTTTTTCCACATCATGATAGTAACGGTCAATCAAAGCTGCTTTTTCTTCCAACTCTTCTTCAGAGAACTGAGCTTTGAACTCTTCACAGATAGCGTCGAAAGCTGCAAAGCGCTCATGCTTATTGTTGTTTCCTGAAGCGGCAACAGCATATGCTTTGTCGTAACATGCTTCACGGACTGCTTTACGCAAGTCTTCGTCATTTACTTCGTGGTCATATTCACGTTTCACGGTTTTACCGACCTCTTCTGCCAACTCCATCTGTGCCTTGCAATGAACTTTGATAGCTTCGTGAGCCACCTTCATTGCTTCCAGCAATTCAGCTTCGGATACTTCGTTCATTTCGCCTTCCACCATCATGATATTCTCATAAGTAGCGGCAACCATAAGATCCATATCAGCTTTTTCCAGTTGTTCAAAAGTAGGATTGATAACGAACTGACCGTCGATACGTGCCACACGTACTTCAGAGATAGGTCCGTTGAATGGGATATCTGAAACGGCAAGCGCTGCTGAAGCGGCAAGTCCTGCCAATGCGTCCGGCATATCTACACCATCAGCCGAGAAGAGGATGATGTTTACATATACCTCTGCGTGATAATTATCGGGGAATAAAGGACGGAGAGCACGGTCAACGAGACGGCAAGTCAGAATCTCATAATCAGAAGCTCTACCCTCTCTCTTGGTGAAACCACCAGGAAAACGGCCGAATGCCGCAAATTTTTCTTTGTACTCTACCTGTAAAGGCATAAAATCTGTTCCGGGAACTGCATCTTTAGCGGCACAAACAGTAGCTAATAACATGGTGTTTCCCATGCGTAGCATTACAGAACCGTCTGCCTGTTTTGCCAACTTTCCCGTCTCAAGCGTGATGGTTCTTCCATCAGGCAACTCGATCGTCTTAACAATTGGGTTAATCATAAAAATTGTTTTATCTATACTTTTTCTTTCAAAATTCCTGCAAAGATATACATTTATCGTTGTAATCAGGTGGGAATGAGGTAAAAAGTTAGTTGCAAACTGATTTTTTTCAAAAATAGGATGAAGAACACAGCAAAATGCTTTGACTAATCTCGAAAAGAAGTATATTTGCATCTCGTAAATAACACACACTATATGAAAAAAGTTACTTTTGCAGCGCTCGCCGCACTTACTATTACAGCTTGTAGTTCCGGTCCTAAATTCCAGGTGAACGGGGATGTATCGGGAGCCGATGGTAAAATGCTTTATCTCGAGGCTTCCGGTCTGGAAGGTATTGTTCCACTCGATTCGGTCAAACTGAAAGGGGAAGGTACATTCAGCTTCAAGCAACCCCGTCCCGAGTCACCCGAATTTTATCGCTTGCGGGTGGACGACAAAGTTATCAACTTTTCTGTAGACTCTATCGAAACGATTCAGATTAAGGCACCGTATGTAGATTTCTCTACCACTTATACAGTGGAAGGTTCGGAAAACAGCAACAAGATAAAAGAACTGACACTGAAACAAATCCGGCTTCAGAAAGAGGTAGACGACCTGTTGGCTGCATTGCGCAGCAACAAGATGGGGCACGATGTTTTTGAAGACAGCCTGGCTACACTACTCAACAATTATAAGGAAGACGTAAAAGTAAATTATATTTTCGCCGCTCCCAACACGGCGGCAGCTTACTTTGCCTTATTCCAGAAGCTCAACAACTACCTGATATTCGACCCGTTGAACAATAAAGATGACGTGAAGTGCTTCGCGGCCGTTGCCACGAGCCTCAACAATTCATTTCCGAATGCCGTACGTTCCAAAAACCTTTATAATATTGTAATCAAAGGTATGAAGAATACGCGCCAGCCGCAAGCAAAAGCATTGGAGATTCCCCAGGATAAAATTGTAGAAACCGGCATCATTGACATCGCCCTGCGCGACGTGAAAGGAAACGTACGCAAGTTGACCGACCTGAAAGGCAAAGTCGTATTGCTCGACTTCTCCGTATTCCAGTCGCCTGCCGGAGCTCCTCACAACCTGATGCTTCGCGAACTATATAATGCGTACGCTTCACAGGGACTGGAAATCTACCAGGTATCCCTCGATGCGGACGAACACTACTGGAAAACATCGGCAGACAACCTTCCATGGGTATGCGTACGCGATGGAAACGGAGTATATTCTACGAACGTAGCTGTATATAATGTACGTCAGGTTCCATCTGTCTTTTTGATTAACCGCAACAACGAATTGAAACTTCGTGGTGAAGATATCAAAGATTTGGAAGCAGCTGTCAAGTCATTACTTTAAGTTGTTATAATTTAGCATATTTCTTTTAAATATGTTACACAGCATCATTTTTCACTTGACACGTATCACTTAAAAGGCTATCTTTGCAAAGAAATAATGAAAAGAGGGTTCCAACATGGCACATGTTGGAATTCTTTTTTGTTTATATGACCATTTAAAACAATTAAAGGAGGAAAACATCATGGCTTATATGTCAGAAGAAGGTTACAAGAAACTTATGGCGGAACTAAAAGAACTGGAAACAGTGGAACGCCCGAAGATCTCTGCGGCAATAGCCGAAGCCAGAGATAAAGGAGACTTGTCGGAAAATGCAGAGTACGATGCAGCCAAAGAGGCACAAGGAATGTTGGAAATGCGTATCAATAAACTGAAAACAGTGATCGCAGATGCAAAAATCATTGATGAGTCCAAACTCAAAACTGATTCCGTACAGATTTTAAATAAAGTAGAGCTGAAGAACGTAAAGAATGGAATGAAAATGATTTACACCATCGTTTCTGAAAGCGAAGCTAACCTGAAAGAAGGAAAGATTTCCGTTAACACCCCGATTGCACAAGGTCTGCTTGGCAAGAAGGTAGGTGAAGTAGCAGAAATCACCGTTCCACAGGGTAAAATCGCATTGGAAGTAGTAAACATATCGATTTAACAGAAAGGCAGGTCTTCGTATGAGGCTTGCCTTATTTTATCAATACAAGTTATGGCAACAATATTCAGTAGAATCATCGCAGGCGAAATCCCCTGCTACAAGGTAGCGGAAAACGACAAGTTTTTTGCTTTTCTCGATATCAACCCGTTGGTAAAGGGACATACATTGGTAGTGCCCAAACAGGAAGTAGACTATATTTTCGATTTGAGCGATGAAGACCTGGCTGCAATGCATGTATTTGCAAAGAAAGTGGCCCGTGCCATCGAAAAAGCTTTTCCTTGCCGGAAGGTGGGCGAAGCAGTTATCGGACTGGAAGTTCCTCATGCACACATTCATTTGATTCCTATCCAGAAAGAATCGGATATGTTGTTCTCAAATCCGAAGCTGAAATTGTCGGATGAAGAATTCAAGTCGATAGCACAAGCAATCAACTCCTCTCTATAAAACATGATGACGAAATAAGCAAGAGCGTTCTGTGAAGGGCGCTCTTTTTTTATTCCATGCTTTGAAACGAGAAACTTTTATCACTCTTTGCTCTCGGTTACCTCAACCAAATACACCCCGATACAGATAAAAATGATAGCAAACGTCTGCGTCCAACTAAAACGATCCTGTCCCAGGATAAGAGAAGCAATAGTCGCCACAATCAGAATCAAATACCCATAAATAGCCACCACTGTTGTCTTCAGATATTTCAAACCGACGGGAAGCAGCATATAACTGATGGTCGTCGGGAAAATCAACACAAACATCAGGACAAGGAAAGGTGTCCAGTGAAATGGCATGGAGAATATCGCAACATCGAAACCGGTAATCAGCGTAACGATAATGGCGGACACCGCCGCACCGGAAAATGTATATCGCAACATAGTCATCGCCCCGATAGAAGAAAGGATACGGTGGCTTAAAATCAGATAAATGGCATAGACGACGGAACTAATCAGACAAAGCATATTTCCCATAAAAGCATCGGATGCCAAATCATCACTTTGCTGTGTCAAAATACAAACTAATGCTCCGACCAGTCCGATAGAGATACCGGTTATCTTCTTGGCCGTCGCCTTCTCTTTATAAAAGAAGATCATAATAAGAAATACCCAGATAGGCTGAAGGCTGGTGAATATGGAACTGGAGACAGGAGTCGTTTTACTCAACCCTGCCAGATAGAGAAACATAAAGCCGTAAAGTCCGAAAGCCCCTAACAAAAAGAGTAACCATTTGTCCTTGGCCGATGACTTCTCCGGTGGCATAAACCATCCGATTACCCAAAAAGCAACCGCTGCAAATGTACAACGAAGTGTTGCCCCTGTCAGCGGACTCATCCACAAAGGCAACAGGAACTTCAAGGCATTCATATTCAAACCGCTAAAAATTTTCGAGACGCCCATACTCAGATTGGCCTCTAGTTTCTTATTCTCCATTTTTTATTTTAATTGGTCATTAAACAAAAAGGCATCACGTCGTAAGTAAGCCCAGAAAAACGTCACAACAGTAATCAGCAAATTGAATATAAAAGGAAATTCCTGAGACTGAGTGTGAAATATCCACTGGAAAAAGTCGACAATAAAGGGATAAAGCAGAATGGCGAGATAATTCATCATCATTACAAATGCCAGTGCCAAAGTAGTCTTTTGCGGCAATGCAATATGAGTGGTCTTATCATAAATCATAGGCTGAATGACACCGTATCCCAAACCGACAAGAATACATCCGGGAATAATGAGCCATTCTATCGGAGCTATCCAAATCAATAATAATCCTAAAGCCATGGATAGCAAACTATACGCCTTTGTCCGTTCTTTTAGCACGCCCACAATCTTATCCAACCCAAATCCCGGAGCCATAATCGCCAAGAAAAATAGTGAAATCATCAATCCCGAATTGCCACTGGAGAAATGATGTTTTTCCATCAGAAAAGGTAAATTGAAGATGACAGCCAATACGATATAGGTTATAACTCCATAAAAAAGCATCAATTGCAACAAGTGTTTTACATGGATACCATATTTGCCTGTTCCGACATCTATAGCTGATTGTTCTGATATTGGACTGCTGCTACCGGCAGCAACAGGTTCCGCCTCCGGCTGGTTTGTCTTTAAATGTCCGACCAACATGATAGAAATCAGTGGAAGAAGATAAACTAAAAAAGGCAGATGCCAACTGACTTCCGCTAGATAGCCCGTCACGGCAGTAGCTATCACCAATGTGAAATTGGTAATAGCAGAACTTAGCCCGAACTGTTTCACACGGTAAGTTCCGACGAAATAGCGTGAAACCAATCCGGTAGATAAAGGAATAATAAGTCCCGAACCGATACCAAGCAGAGCGCTTACCACGATTAGTTGCCACATTTTATTGGAAATCAGATATAAAATGCCGCTTGAAGCAAACAGCCAGAGCCCTATTTTCAAGACACGGACATAATCGACTTTCTCCGCCAACTTACCGCCTAATAATATAAAAGGTATAATAAGCAACGATGGCAGTGAAGTCAACATCTGTATATCCAGATCCGTAGCTTTCGGAAATATCTTTGTAAGGTCACCCAATATAGGTGAGACAGCCAGTCCCGGCAGAGAAGTCAATGCCGAAATAGACCAGATGGCAATCAAGGTTATAAGAGGAATAGTCCCCCGTCCAGTCTGTATTCTCATATGCTTATTCGTTAAAAGTTTAGGTTTGAAGAAAACAATACTTTCCATATAAAGTTCAAAGCGTGCAATTTACAGCCTTGTATTTTCTCAGTCGTCCTCATGCCTATAAAAAATCCGCCCTTAATAAACGCCAAATAATGTAAAAGCCGCAAACTTTCAATACCAGCCGCTGTTGTTGTGGGAAATTCGACGGGGAAAATCCCCATCGCCCTAAACCTTTAAAAAATAAATTAAGTATGGAAGATTTAAATTTCAGAAAAGGTGATGCAAAAACTGATGTATTTGGTTCAGACAAAATGTTACAACCCGCTCCGGTAGAGAAAATACCTGATGGACCGACAACTCCTGAGGTCGCTTATCAAATGGTAAAAGACGAAACATTCGCCCAGACTCAACCCCGATTGAACCTGGCTACTTTCGTTACCACCTACATGGATGAATATGCCACCAAACTGATGAACGAAGCCATCAATATCAACTACATTGATGAAACAGAGTATCCGCGTATCGCAGTGATGAATGGTAAATGTATCAATATCGTCGCCAACTTGTGGAACTCTCCGGAAAAAGATACTTGGAAAACCGGTGCATTGGCTATCGGTTCTTCCGAAGCATGTATGTTGGGTGGTGTAGCCGCCTGGTTGCGCTGGCGTAAGAAAAGACAAGCTCAGGGCAAACCGTTCGACAAACCAAACTTTGTTATTTCTACAGGTTTCCAGGTTGTTTGGGAAAAGTTCGCACAGTTGTGGCAGATCGAAATGCGTGAAGTGCCTTTGACTCTCGACAAGACCACACTCGACCCCGAAGAAGCATTGAAGATGTGTGATGAAAACACCATCTGTATCGTACCTATCCAAGGTGTTACATGGACAGGGCTGAACGACGATGTCGAAGCATTGGACAAAGCACTCGATGCTTACAACGCCAAGACCGGTTATGACATTCCTATCCACGTAGATGCCGCAAGTGGTGGTTTCATTCTACCTTTCCTTTATCCTGAAAAGAAATGGGACTTCCGTTTGAAATGGGTACTTTCTATCAGTGTATCCGGTCATAAGTTCGGTCTGGTATATCCGGGGCTTGGTTGGGTCTGCTGGAAAGGCAAAGAATATCTGCCCGAAGAAATGTCATTCAGCGTAAATTATCTGGGTGCTAATATTACTCAGGTAGGTTTGAACTTCTCTCGTCCTGCTGCTCAGATTCTAGGACAATATTACCAATTCATCCGTTTAGGATTCCAAGGATACAAAGAAGTACAGTACAATTCTTTGATGATTGCCAAGTACATCCATGATGAAATCGCTAAGATGGTTCCGTTCGTCAACTACTCCGAAGATGTAGTGAACCCATTGTTCATCTGGTACTTGAAACCGGAATATGCAAAATCTGCCAAATGGACTTTGTACGACTTACAAGACAAGCTGTCCCAACACGGTTGGATGGTTCCCGCATACACATTGCCCTCCAAACTGGAAAGTTATGTAGTAATGCGTGTCGTTGTCCGCCAAGGATTCAGCCGCGACATGGCAGACATGTTGCTGGGAGACATCAACAACGCTATCGCGGAACTCGAAAAACTGGAATACCCGACTCCTACCCGCATGGCACAGGACAAGAATCTTCCGGTAGAAGCCAAAATGTTCAACCATGGCGGCCGCCGTCACAAAACAGTTAAATAATAAAGATCTATGGATAAAAAAGTAACACTCGCCCAATTACAGGAAGTGGTACAGGAGGCATACGATCAAGTAAAGACCAATACCGGCGGTAAAAACGCCGACTATATCCCTTACCTGGCAAATGTCAACAAGAATCTCTTTGGAATCAGTGTCTGCCTGCTCAACGGGCAGACCATCCATGTGGGAGATACCGACTACCGCTTCGGCATAGAATCCGTATCCAAAGTACATACGGCTATTCTGGCATTGCGCCAATATGGCGCCAAGGAGATGCTGGAGAAAATCGGAGCCGACGCAACAGGCCTGCCTTTCAACTCAATTATCGCCATCTTGCTGGAGAATGATCATCCGTCTACCCCGTTGGTAAACGCCGGTGCTATCTCTGCTTGCAGTATGGTGAAACCTATCGGTGACTCAGCCCAGAAATGGGACGCCATTGTAGGAAACATAACCGATTTGTGCGGCAGCGCTCCCCAATTGATTGACGAATTGTATAAATCCGAATCGGATACGAACTTCAACAATCGCTCTATCGCCTGGTTGCTGAAGAACTACAACCGTATCTATGACGACCCCGATATGTCGTTAGACCTTTATACCCGCCAGTGCTCACTGGGAGTTACTGCATTGCAACTATCTATCGCAGCCGGAACAATCGCCAACAGTGGTGTGAACCCTGTGACCAAGAAAGAAGTTTTCGATGCCAGCCTCGCTCCTAAAATCACAGCCATGATTGCCGCAGTAGGTTTCTACGAACATACCGGCGACTGGATGTACACTTCCGGTATCCCTGCTAAAACAGGTGTAGGTGGTGGCGTGATGGGTATATTGCCCGGACAATTCGGTATCGCAGCATTCGCTCCCCCCTTGGATGGGTCGGGCAACTCTGTAAAAGCACAGTTGGCTATCCAGTACATCATGAACAAACTGGGATTGAATGTATTCGGTCGCGACCATATCACTATTACCGACTAAAAAATACCCTCTATGAGAAAAATAAAGGTTACCATCCTCAGATAGTAACCTTTTTTATTCCCCATCCAGTTAAGACTTCATACCAAATGTCTTTATCAATATCGACAGTATCATAAAGTCCTTATCAATGTATCTGTTGCAAAGATAAAAAAGTAATACGCCTTTCTCGACACATGTCCCCCCTATGCTTATAAAGAAAAATCACACAGCTATTAAGAATAATAAATTACCATTGATATTCAACCCATTATATATCATGAGTAGTCTCCTATCACCCTTGCACATCTTGCACCGCAGGCTTCTCCGCTGCGGACGCTTTCTGCACACTCGTTTTTTTCTGCTGTTCTTCTGCTTCGTAATATTGCTTCTTCCGCTTGTTGGATTGCTGAATCAGGTTCGTAATATAGACTGTAAAAATCGGGAACATCATCATACCCAGAGCTGCCAACAATACGGAAAGTACTCTTCCGGTAGTCGTCATGGCGATAATATTTGACCCGACAGTAGTCACGTCCATAAAAGCCCACCACAAAGCGTCCCCATAACCATTGACCAACGGGTTCACTTTATGCTCAAGCACAAAAAACGCAAGGCTGGAAAAATAAACCGTCGCCAACAACATAGTCAGATAAGACACAAACAGGCTCGAAGCCTGGTTGTAAGTAAGCCATCCCACCACAATGGCAAGCGCATATCCGCCTCTCAACAAAGGAATGAAACGAAGCAGGTACGTGACTTCGGGCGAGAATGTCCAACCATAATAAGCAATAATGTTCTGATACGGGATAGCTACGAGCAGAAAGATGAAATGTGTCCGCAGATAGCGTCCCTTGTGTTTCGACAAAAAGAATTCCAACACAAAATCGAAAAGAAACCAAAGACAAATCCATAATTGGGTTTTCATGTACGACGATTGTGTATAAAAAGGAATTCCTTTAAAAGTATCCACAGAAATACTGATGACCAGGAAAAGGGACATTACTAATATAATAAGGTGGAGAATGCCATAAATCCCCTTTTTTCCAAAGATAAAATCTGAAAACGCTGATTTCATACCTACTTAGTTTATAATAAAATGATTCTTGTACAATTCAGATTGTGTAGAAACAACCAGGGAAAGAGATTGTTTCAGGACAAGTTGTTTTGAAGTGACAATATATCGATTCAGCGATGTTAATTAACGAACTTTGAAAGAGATTGCGGGAACATCTCACGCAAAATGTTGTTATAACACTGACTTTAAAATATTTTTCACTTAAAACCTTAACTTATGGCAAATATTAAAAATGCAGTGAAGCTGGGCGTGTTCACCCTGGCTATCATGAACGTTACGGCGGTAGTATCTTTGCGTGGACTGCCAGCCGAGGCCGTATACGGAATGAGTTCGGCCTTCTATTATCTTTTCGCAGCGATTGTCTTCCTGATTCCGACATCGCTCGTTGCTGCCGAACTGGCGGCAATGTTTCAGGACAAACAAGGTGGTGTGTTCCGATGGGTAGGCGAGGCCTACGGCAAAAAACTGGGATTTCTTGCCATCTGGGTGCAATGGATTGAAAGTACAATCTGGTATCCTACAGTATTGACATTCGGCGCAGTATCCATCGCCTTTATCGGAATGAATGACGTACATGACATGTCACTGGCAAATAATAAGTATTACACACTAGTCGTGGTACTTATCATCTACTGGCTGGCAACTTTCATTTCTCTGAAAGGTATGAGTTGGGTTGGTAAAGTAGCCAAAATCGGCGGTATGGTCGGTACGATTATCCCGGCCGCCCTGTTGATTATCCTAGGTATCATCTATCTGGCAACCGGCGGACAGTCCAACATGAACTTCGACAGCAGTTTCTTTCCTGACTTTAGCAACTTTGACAATGTCGTTCTTGCTGCCAGTATCTTCTTGTTTTATGCCGGTATGGAAATGGGCGGTATCCACGTAAAAGATGTAGAAAACCCATCAAAGAACTATCCGAAGGCAGTGTTTATCGGTGCGCTTATTACCGTTCTTATTTTCGTTCTCGGTACTTTCGCACTCGGTGTCATCATCCCTGCAAAAGACATCAACCTTACTCAAAGTTTGCTCGTCGGTTTTGACAATTACTTCAAGTATATCCATGCTTCCTGGTTGTCGCCAATCATCGCCATCGCACTTGCGTTCGGTGTATTGGCAGGCGTATTGACATGGGTTGCCGGTCCGTCAAAAGGTATTTTTGCCGTAGGTAAAGCCGGTTATATGCCTCCGTTCTTCCAGAAAACAAACAAGTTGGGCGTACAGAAGAACATCTTATTCGTACAGGGTATCGCTGTTACCGTATTAAGTCTGTTGTTTGTAGTTATGCCTTCCGTTCAGAGTTTCTATCAGATCCTGTCACAGTTGACAGTTATTCTTTACCTTATCATGTATCTGTTGATGTTCTCAGGAGCCATCGCACTGCGTTATAAGATGAAAAAGCTGAACCGCCCGTTCCGTATCGGCAAGTCCGGTAACGGTTTGATGTGGTTTGTCGGCGGACTCGGATTCTGCGGTTCATTGCTCGCCTTTATCCTCAGCTTCATCCCACCCAGCCAGATTTCCACTGGTAGCAATACCGTTTGGTTCTCCGTACTGATTATCGGCGCAATCATCGTTATCGTTGCTCCGTTCATCATCTACGCTTCCAAGAAACCGTCTTGGGTAGATCCTAACTCAAACTTCGAACCGTTCCACTGGGAAGTACAGGCTCAACCTGTTAGTGCTAATGTAGCCGCAGGCAACATTACTGCAAGCGCTTCAAGTGCAACTACCCCTAGTGCGACAACTTCCAAAACAACCGCTTCCAGCCCCACTCCGTCAGGCAGTTCCACTGCTTCGAGCTGAAGTTCCACTTCAAGCAGCACGTCCCCGAATGCCGGAGACACAAATAAGGATGCACCTAAGCGCTAAAGACTAAGCGTACATCCTACTTATGAAAAAAGTAATCCCGCTTCAGCTTTTCGAATAGCTAAAGCGGGATTATTTTCATCTCCAGAAGAAATTAATCCTCACCGTTACTATTATTTGGCGAAAATTTCTTTCAAAGTTATTGCGGTATTAAAAAATATACTTATCTTTGCACCCGCAAACGAGAAAGGTGCCATAGCTCAGTTGGTAGAGCAAAGGACTGAAAATCCTTGTGTCCCCGGTTCGATTCCTGGTGGCACCACTTTTTAAGAAGGCAAAACGATGTAAATCCCTGAATTTCAAAGAAGTTCGGGGATTTTTCTTTTCCAAGAATAGGCAAAATTAGTGGGATTGAAGCAAACCATACGTCCTTATTCAAGGGACTGTTTTCAAAAGCCCGAAATGTTCCACGACAGAAGTGTTACTTCATTCTTTTACAGCATGTTTCTCTATTTTACATAACAGGGTTATCGGTTCGATTTCCTAACTTTGTATCATTAAAAATTGAGCCGTATGGAAAGAAAAAGATTCAGCGTGTTGTTCTTCATCAAGCGTAGCAAACTATTAAAAAACGGGGAAGCACCCGTGCGTGTGCGTGTCACTTATGACCGCCTATACGTGGAACTTCAACTAAAGCGGAGCGTAAAAGCCCCACTCTGGTCGCAGGAAAAAGAGAAATCGACAGGCAAAGACCGAAACTCCGTGGAACTTAACCATTACATTGACGCCCTGCGTGTGAAATTCTATCAGATTTACCAAGACTTGGAATTGGAGGGAAAGATTATCTCCGCACGTGCCATAGTGAACCGCTATCAGGGAAAGGACGAAACTTTCAAGACTTTGTATAATGTATTCAAAGAGCATAACGACAACTGCCGGAAGCTAATCGGGACGGACTATGCCGACATCACCGTAAGACGTTACGACAATTGCCTTAAATACCTCATGGAGCTGGTTAAACGGGATTACAAGGTAGATGATATGTTACTGCGTGAGGTAAACGGGGAACTGGTACGCAAATTCGATTTATACCTAAAGACGGAGAAGCATTGCGCACAGAATACCGTTATCCGGTACATGAAATGTTTTAAGAAAGTGATAAACCTTGCCATTGCCAACGAGTGGCTGACAAAGAACCCGTTTGCCGGAATCAAGTTTCACGAGGTGGAGGTAAACAAACAGTTCCTAAGCCAAGCCGAGATAAACCGGATATGGCAGAAAGAGTTCAGCATTGAACGGCTGGAACTGGTACGGGATGTTTTTATCTTCTGCGTATATACCGGGCTGGCATTCATAGACGTGTATAACTTGCGCCCCGAACACGTTTCAGAGGACAACAACGGCAACCTGTGGATAGTAAAACCCCGTGAAAAGACAAACAATATCTGCAACATCCCACTTTTGAGCATTCCCAAATAGATACTTGAAAAGTATAAGGATAACCCCTACTGCATGGATAAAGGAACTTTGTTGCCCGTTCCCTGCAATCAGAAGATGAACAGCTACCTGAAAGAGATTGCCGACCTGTGCAGTATTAAAAAGAACCTGACCACGCACACAGCCCGGCACAGTTTCGCTTCGGTTATCGCACTGGCTAACAACGTGTCACTGCCGAACGTGGCTAAAATGCTGGGGCATTCATCCACCCGAATGACGCAGCATTATGCGAAAGTATTAGACCAAACGATACTAAGGGATATGCAAGCCGTTGAGAAACAGCTATCCGTATAACCACGAAGAAGCCAGCAACACAGTTTTCAAGAAAACGTGATTGCTGGCTTTTAATCAATCAAACAATAAATATAGAAAACAAGATTGAAATAAAACAATCTTTCAATATTTCAAGAAAGCAAGATTCCAAGAAAACAAAATTTCATTTCCGATAAAACCTTTCCAACAAATCCATGATGTCGCTTTCCCGGTAGATGATTTTTCCCGGAAGCTGCACGTACCCCAGCAGTCCCGTGTCCCTGTAATCCTGCAACGTCCGTTTGCTGATGCAAAGCCGCCTGCACACTTCATCGCCCGTCAGGTAGTGTTCACCGTTCAATACCGGGCGATAGTTCATTACCACGTACTCCACGTTTTCCAGCACCCTGTCAAGTGAAGAAAACAGCACCAGCGTAGTTTCGGAATCTTTCGTTATCAAATCCATACGCCTACTTTTTAGAATTGTCCCTTACCTGATTAAGCAGAAAGACTTCCACGTCCGAAGCCTTGTAGTAAATCTTGCCGTTAATCTGCGAATAAGGCAGTCTCCCCGTGTCACGGTAGGTCTGCATCGTCCGGGCTGAAACGTTCAGCAAACGGCAGGTTTCGCAGTTATCCAGCCATTTGTCATGCTTCCTGCACAAAGGCACGCAGAGCGTATCCACACGCCCCACAAAATTTTCAAACCTCTGTTTCCATAGTTCAAAAGTTTTCTTTTCAATCGTCACTATTTCCATAACCGATATATTTATTCTTGTCAATACTCCGTTTTTCTTCACTGGTGCAAATATATAAGGCTGAATAATAGGTTATTTTCCTCTGTCCATAAATGACCTTGCGTGTCCGAAAATGTCCACCACCAACCCAAAAACAATATGAAAGAAACGAACCGATAACAAAAATCCCGTCTTTTCCTCACTTCCTAAATAAGCAAGGTAATGAACACAAAACCGTTTTCTATTTGCCGACATTAATTTGGCGCAGAGCGAAGCAAAGCGATTCCAAACGGCTGACGCTTTGTTTTTTACCGATTTTTCTTATTTTATTTGTGGTGCTAATTCAAAAATTAAGCACTCATGAATAATCCTTTCGAAGAAATTTTCAAGCGGCTGGAGAACATCGAAAAGATGATTGCCCCGGTCACGGGCGCACAACCCGAAGAACGGCAGGACAAAGCTTTAATTCACAATAGATAATAGTACTTTATAAAAGCTTGTTTGTGCCAAACAAGCTTTTATAAAGTAGATGTAACAATAATATCTCAAATTTTGATATTTACACAAGAAATATTAGGAGTATAGAGTATAACCCCAGTATAATAGAATTACTTTTTTTACATTTAAGCCCTTATATACTAATTTTCTGATTAAATTATAAAACAGTATATATTAACAAATAGGCATAAAATATTCTTTATAAAAATCACATACCCTATAAGGTTTTATATTGACATTTTTCGCAATTAATAGCTTCCTCAATTTATTAGATTGTTCTTGATAGTGTTTATTATTTAATAGGACAACAACTGATTCCTCTGAATGAATATAGTTATCACATGAACGCAAAAGAACTTTTGAATGTTCTATTTTATCTTGTATTGTTTTTGCAATATTTGCAACATTCTCAACTTCCAATTTAGCTTCAACAAGAAGTAGCCAATCTTTTTCTAAACAGACTACAAAATCTACAGTTTTATCTCGTAGCGTCCCTTTTTTAGCCAAAATCTCAACTTTATCAAGATTTAAAGCAATTTCTTGGTCAAAAGGACACTGTTTTTCTTTGTATTTTTCATTTTTCAAAATAGTCTGAATAAAATCTAAGCAATTTATCATAATACTATTGCCTGCTACAAAATTACGAATTGCTTTTTCCCCTCTATATAGTCGTTTAACAACCTCTTTATCATTTTTTCTTTTTACTGACATAATAATCTAATCTTTCAAACGACTTATTAAAGGATTCAAAAATAGGTTCAATATCATGTCCTAATGGACGAAATACAAAAGCATTACTTTTTTGTTCTTCATTCTCTGCCACATAAAAAGACAGAGAGGATAAGCATTTTTCCTCTTCTGCAATATACCTAATAGCGCTAACCATGTCTGTACTATGACTAGCAATAAAAAACTTCACACCAACTTTTTTATGTAATAAAACTATTAAACGTGCATACTCTACAATCCATTGAGGATGTAAATGTGCCTCTGGCTCATCAATAATAAGCAATGTATTTTCATCTAAAAATAAATTTTTCAACAATAATTGTAACAACGAAAATGATTTAATACCAGTAGCACACTCTAATAAATCAAACTCTTTCCCATCTTCTCTCTTATACTTAAACCCGGCAGAGAATCCATCTTCGTCAAAAGAAACATCTCCTTTAATTATATCTTCCTTAATTATATTATTAATAGTTCTTTTATATCCTCTTCTTGGTGGTTGCTTTAACAATAAATTCAATTCTTTCCAATATATTGGTTGTTGAGAAGATGTTTCCATTCCTATAACCATAGGAGTGTCAATATAAGCAACTTTTTTTATATAATGCAATAAAGGAACATTTGAAAGATTCTCTCCTAAGATAGCATCTCCATATTCTTTCAAAACAATACTTTTTGACAAATTAACATCAAAAGCCGCATTCAAACTTTCTTTCAACAACCGATATGGACGTTCAACATTTAACTGCTCAGCTTTTGTGAGATGTTCAGAAATTCTTCCAACTAAGGCATCTAACATTTTTTTTGTATCTCTATCTTCACCGGATTTTAAAGTTGAGCGTAATATTAAACGTAAACGTTCAGTAATAATTGAATTTCCTGCTTTTTGCAAATCACTTTCCAAATTTAAAAATCTTGCGCACAAATCTTTTACTAAATCTAAAAAGGCATGAGTGTTCTCCAAGCTAGTCAATTCTATATTTCTAAAGTATAATCTTCGATAACTACTGGTATCTCTACGATATAGCAGTAAAGATTGAATCTGTTCTAAGACATTTAAATAAGGACGAATCTGACTATTTGTATAAAGCAAGACCAATTCTTCAAATGAATTTGCATTTCGAAATATATAATATAACAATTTAGACATTGTACTTTTACCGCATCCATTTATACCTGACACGACAGTAATACCATCAAGCTGCACATCAGCCCGTTTGATAGCTTTAAAATCTTTGATAGATAGTTCTACTAATGTATTCATCTTTCTATTGTTATATATAGTATTGCAAATTAACTGTATTTTTTGTATACTCCCAAATTTTGAAAGCAATTTTTCAATATAAGAACAATATATTTTGTTTTTTGTTCTTATTCCAAGCATAGATATAAATATCTGTTTTACAACACAGTATATTTATAGCGAATTCTTTAAGTCAGCCATAATTTTACAAAGTTTGTTTGCTGATGCAAAGCCGCCTGCACACTTCATCGCCCGTCAGGTAGTGTTCACCGTTCAATACCGGGCGATAGTTCATTACCACGTACTCCACGTTTTCCAGCACCCTGTCAAGTGAAGAAAACAGCACCAGCGTAGTTTCGGAATCTTTCGTTATCAAATCCATACGCCTACTTTTTAGAATTGTCCCTTACCTGATTAAGCAGAAAGACTTCCACGTCCGAAGCCTTGTAGTAAATCTTGCCGTTAATCTGCGAATAAGGCAGTCTCCCCGTGTCACGGTAGGTCTGCATCGTCCGGGCTGAAACGTTCAGCAAACGGCAGGTCTTGCAGTTATCCAGCCATTTGTCACGCTTCCTGCGTAAAGGCACGCAGAGCGCATCCACACGACCCACAAAGTTTTCAAACCTCTGTTTCCAAAGCTCAAAAGTTTTCTTTTCAATCGTCACTATTTCCATAACCGATATATTTATTCTTGTCAATACTCCGTATTTCTTCACTGGTGCAAATATATAATGCTGAATAATAGGTTGTTTCCCTCTGTCCATAAATGACCTTGCGTGTCCGAAAATGTCCACCACCAACCCAAAAACAACATGAAAGAAACGAACCGATAACAAAAAACCTGTTTTTTCTCCATTCCCTAAATAAGTAAGGTAATGAACACAAAGCCGTTTTCCATTTGCCGACATTAATTTGGCGCAGAGCGAAGCAAAGCGATTCCAAACGGCTGACGCTTTGTTTTTTACAGATTTTTCTTATTTTATTTGTGGTGCTAATTCAAAAAAACAAGCACCTATGAACAATCCTTTCGAAGAAATTTTCAAACGGCTGGAGAACATCGAGAAGATGATTGCCCCAGTCATGGGCGCACAGCCCGAAGAACGGCAGGACGGAAAAGAGCCTGTGTTAGTCAAAATATCCGTTGCCAGCGGCATAACCAGGTATTCGGTCAATTACCTGTACCACTTAGCCAGTAAGGGACTGATACCGTGTGTCAAGCGTGGGCGTACCCTGCGTTTTGACATGGAGGAACTCAAAAAGTGGATGCAGCAGCAGTATGTCCCGGCTTCTAACAGACTTCCCGATGAAAAAGAAAAGAGGTGATGATGCACGGCATATCGAGGGTTGGCAGTCAAAGAACGAGCGCATCGAAAGCCTGTTGAACGTCCTGTACGATTTCCGGTTCAATACTGTAAAGAGCCGGACGGAATACCGGGCTGCAAGTTCTTCGGGCTTGTACCAGCCCGTTACGAAATTCGTCCTGAACTCGTTCAGGCGCAGGCTGGATGCGACCGCTGGTATCGTCACCTCTGCCGAGAACATCCGTACCATACTGGAAAGCGATTTCGCAAGAAAGGTACATCCCATACGGGAATACTTCAACGCCCTGCCCTTACTGAATCCTGCCGAACACAGGCATATCGGCAGGCTTCTGAACACGGTACAGGTAGCCAACCCCGGCAAATGGGAGGAATATTTCACGAAATGACTTATCGGTGTGGTAGCCAACGCCATGAACGACACGGGATGTCAGAACCATACCTGTTTGGTGCTGACCGGGGACAGGCAGGGGCAGTTCAAATCGTGGTGGCTGGACAACCTTTGCCCGACACCGCTTAAGAACTACCTGTTCACCGGGAAGATAGACCCGCAGGGCAAAGACATCCTGACACTGATAGCCGAATACCTGTTCATCAACATTGACGACCAGCTAAAGGAACTCAACAAGCAGAACGAGAACGCATTAAAGAACCTTATCACCACCCCGGCGGTAAAGTACCGCAGACCGTATGATGTTTACATAGAGGAATACCCCCACCTCGCCAGCTTCATGGCTTCGGTGAACGGCAACGAGTTCCTGACCGATCCGACAGGTAGCAGGCGTTTCTTGCCGTTCGAGGTGCTGCGCATAGACAAGCCCACGGCAGAAAGTATCCGCATGGATAATGTCTATTCCGAAATCATGTACCTGTACCGTCAGGGCGTGCGTTACTGGTTCAATGATGCGGAGATTGGGGAACTGCACCTGACAAATGCGGAATTTGAGGTGCAGACGGTCGAGTTCGAGATGCTGGCACAATACTTTGAGAAGCCGACAGAGGGGGAAGAAGCCCTGTTTTTTATGACAACGGCACAAATACTGGCACGCTTACGGGATATATGCCCCATGCAACTATCTGAAAAACGGCTGGGGGAAGCGTTACGCAAAGCCGGGTTCAAACGGGTACAGAAACGTATCGACAAACAGACCTATTCGGTATATGGGTATAGGATAAAACCTGTTCCAACATCCTGTACAAACAGCGATTACGGTTAGCACGGTCATTTTACGATTGGTTATTACTGCAACGCAGTAACTGCCATAGTAAGATATATTTTTATTTTATAGCCTGTATATCAAACATTTAATAATAGCGCAGTAAGCAGTAAGATAAAACCGCAAACTTTTGGAAAAGTTTGGAAAAAGAAAAACCGCAGGAAATATCAGGGTTATATTTCTATCTTCTTTTGAAGAAATAACTTACTTATCTTACTGCATAAGATGTAATCCGCTGAAATAAAAAAGAATTATGCGCAGAAACATAGTGACTTTTCTTCTTACTGACTTCTTACTGTGCTACTGCAATTTATCAACATCAAAAAAATAAAGATTATGACCTATAAGGAAGCCAACAATATCAGTATCAAGGATTACCTGAACTCTTTGGGAATCCAGCCCGTCACGGAAAAGGGAAACTACGGGATGTACCGCAGCCCCTTACGGGAGGACAACACGCCGAGTTTCAAGGTGGATTATAACGCCAATCTATGGTGTGACTACGGAACCGGCGAGGGCGGGACGCTCATCGACCTTGTGATGAAGCAGAACGGGTGCAACGCCTACGGTGCTATCTGCCAACTGGAACAGGGCAGCACCGCCTCTTTTTCCTTTCATGGGAAAGACCTGCCCGAAAGGGACACGAAAAGGCAGGCAGCCAGCCCGATAGAGATACGCAGAATACAGCCGTTACAGAATCCGGCACTCATGCGCTACTTGCAGGAAAGGGGAATTTCCCCCGGAACGGCAGCCCCGTACGTGCAGGAAATGTATTACCGCATCGGTGGGAAGCCTTATTTTGCGCTGGCGTTCAGGAATGATTCAGGAGGTTACGAGCTTCGCAATCCCCGTTTCAAGGGCAGCACATCGAAAGACATCACCCATATAAGGCAGCAGGGAGAGCCGAGAGATACCTGTTTCGTGTTCGAGGGCTTTATGGACTATCTTTCATTCCTCACTATCCGGCAGCGGGAAAGCCCGGGTATGCCCTGTACCGACTGGCAGGACTACGTTATCCTGAACTCCACCGCCAACGTAGATAAAGCCTTATATCCGCTGGCTGGTTACGGTCATATACACTGTATGCTTGACAATGACGAGGCAGGCAGGAAAGCGGTTGAAACCATAAGGCAGGAATACAAATGGCGTGTACGTGACGCATCACACCTGTACAGCGGTCACAATGACCTGAACGACTATCTGCGTAGCCTTAATGTGAAGCAATCCCAAGATTTGACAGTTACCGACAAGCCCCAGCCGGAGCATGATAACAGACAAAATCCGGGTGAAAAAAGAAAGAGAGGGCTAAGGATGTGAACTGCAAGGCTGGCGGCATGAACCGATGGCAGGCTGTGTGATTAGGGAGAGCAAGGTTATGTTTCGGTAGACCGAAACACCTTGCTTTGCTTGGCAGCAAAGAAAATTTCTCCCGTTGGTCGCAATTTTTAAGATACCACCTAAAAGCAAAAACGTATGACAGGGATAAGGAACAAACCGGGAGGTCGCCCGGCAAAAAGCTGGATAGACAAGCAGAACCGGGTAGTCAGCACGAAACTGACCGAGTTACAGTTCTACGCAATCAGGAAGCGAGCCACCGAAGCCGGGCTGCACGTCAGCGAGTACGTCCGGCAGGCGGTCGTTTCGGCAGAGGTAACGCCCCGGCTGAACAGGCAGGATGCGGACACTATCCGCAAGCTGGCGGGCGAAGCCAACAACATCAACCAACTGGCGCACCGGGCGAATGCCGGAGGATTCGCACTGGTGGCGGTGGAACTGGTGAAACTCAAGAACAGGATTGTCGAAATCATAAACCAACTGTCGGATGATTGGAAAAATAAGAAAGGGAAGCGGATTTAAAGGCTGCGTGAACTATGTACTCGGCAAGGAACAGGCAACCTTGCTTCATGCGGAGGGAGTGTTAGCCGAAAGCAACCGGGACATCATACGCAGTTTCATACTGCAAGCCGGGATGAACCCCGACCTGAAAAATCCTATCGGACATATTGCGCTAAGCTATTCCCCGGTGGACGCACCCAAGCTGACAGACGGGAAAATGGTACAGTTTGCGCAGGAGTACATGCGTGAAATGAAAATCACCGATACGCAGTACATCATCGTGCGCCACCAAGACCGGGAACATCCACACGTGCATATCGTGTTCAACCGCATAGACAACAACGGCAAGACCATTTCGGACAGGAACGACATGTACCGCAACGAGCAGGTATGCAAGAAGCTGAAAGCCAAACACGGGCTTTATTTCGCTAAAGGCAAGGAGCATGTAAAGCAGCACCGTTTGAAAGAGCCGGACAAATCCAAATACGAGATTTACAATGCCGTAAAGGATGAAATCGGGAAATCAAGGAACTGGCAACAGTTACAAACCCGGCTGGCAGAAAAGGGTATCGGGATTCATTTCAAGTACAGGGGACAGACTGGCGAAGTGCAGGGCATATCCTTTTCCAAAGGCGAATATACGTTCAAGGGTTCGGAGATAGACCGCAGTTTCAGTTTCTCCAAGCTGGATAAATGCTTCGGGGATGTGGGGCTGAACACTGCCGGAAACAATCAACAGACGGTTTCCGCACCAGTTCAGGAGCCAGCGCAGACACTGGGAAAAGCCGACAGTCCGTTACTGGCAGGCTTGGGCGGTCTGTTCTCCGCCCCGTCCTCTCCGGCTGATGATACGCCCGACAATCTCGGTGAAAGAAAAAAGAAGAAAAAGAAACGACACTTAAAATTATAGGAACATGGAAAAAAATTTAATTTTGGAGGGGCTTCTCTCTATGGTCACGGAACTGAAAGAACGGCAGGAGAAGCAGGTAACGCCAGCCAGCCGGGAGGAAATGATTAACCGACTGGACGTTATCGAACAGCGCATTTCGGATATGCAGGGCAAATCCGGCATTCCTGAAAACATGGTGCAGGAGATTCTAAACCAAATCGGCAGTATCGGAAAAGGGCAGTCCGAGAACCAAAAACAAGACCTTGAAGATATAAAGGGGCTTATCGTGACCTCACACCGATATTTCAAGGAGCGGTTAAAGGTGTTGTTCCCGGCTGATGATACACCAGCCGGAGAAATAACGCCCGTTTCATGGTACGACAAACTGACATACCGGGTAACTCCCTATTTGAAGCCCAAGTTCTTTCTTCTTTCAGCAGGGATAATCATTTGTCTTGTGTCGCTTGCATTGAATGTGCAGTTTATACAAAGAATGCAGCGGTTACAGGACAACGATATAAAATACCGCTATATCCTGATGAAAGGAAAGGCAGACGGCAGCAGCCTTGATTTGCTGGAAACGAGGTTCAGCAGGGAACGGGACAACGATTTCATCCGAAGCCTGACCGATTCGGTGAAAGGCTTTGAATACCGTAGCAGGAAGCAGGCGGAAGCGTTGGAACGGGCAAGACTGTTGAACGAACAAGCCGAGCAGCTAAGGGAGCAAGCCGACAAGCTGGGCAAACCATAAACCTAAAGCGAAGCCGGAGCAGAACCGCCCCGGCTTTCTAATTCACTTCTTTTTCTTCGTGCAGTGTTCTTTCTCGAACTGGCGCAGCGTGGTGACGCTGAACCGCTCCTTGATGAACTCCCGGACATCGGAAGCCTTGTAGTACACTTTTCCGCTGATTGTGAAGTACGGTAGCGCACCGATAGCCCGGTAGCGTTGCAGGGTCTTGATGCTTACTTTGAACAGCAGGCACAAGTCTTGATTATCCAGCAGGTTGTCATCTTCGGGCAGCACCCTGTCGGCATTGCGCAGTACCCGTACATCCTTGCAGAGTTCTTCCAGTTTGGCGTACAACTTCTGCATCCATACGCTGAAATCGTCATTTTCTATATACATGATTGCTTCATTTTTCTGATTATACATTATGGTCTGTCAATCGATTGATGAAGCAAAGTTCAGAAAACAGGCGCAAAAAAATTACGGGGGAACTAATGGAATCCCCTATAAACAAATTCTAAACCTTTGGTTATCTGTACCCTTTCTTGTCATGTTCCTTTTTGATAAGTTCTACCAATCCATTAAGAAACCCGGTCAGCTTGCCCGGCTTTCGTTTTATCACGTCCTCATGTTTTTGGTAACAGTCGCCTATCCTGATATTGAAAAGCCATTCAAAGGCTTTCGCCAAGTCCACCAAGTAGGCGGGCTTGCCGTTCTGATACACGATGTCTTTGGAGAGGAACAGACCGCTTACCATTTCCATGATGTTGATAAGGGTTGTCTTGTCTGCGAGATAGAGAGGGGAAAGAGGCTGTTTGTTGATACGTTGCTGTAGCTGTTCTGGGTATTTGATGCGCCATTCGATAAGACGTATTTCGGTGTTTAAAAGTCCTATAGATTCATCGATTAAATGCAAATAGGGCATTTTTTTCTTGATCAAACCGCACACGGTACGATTTAAGACGATGTAAACCAAAAGAAAAATAGCGGAGCAAAACGCTGTAATCCTGTTCGTTGATACCAAAATTGGCTACATGCATAGCCAATTCCTCAATAGCTTCCGTAAACTCGGATGCAGAAACTTTACGCTGTGAGCATTCCGACAATAGCCGGAAAAATCTCTGTTCTAATAAATTTTTCATATCAGAATATTAAAGCCGCCTAATAAACGGCTTTAGATGAATGTTTAACAATAGATTTTTATAAGATGCCTACAAAACTGGCATTTCAACCTTAGTAACCAGTTCTTCTTCTGAAGTCCCCGGCTTACTATAATAATATTCTATCGATGCTCCTGAAGATTTATAACCTTTAGTCGCAATCCATTCCTGCATTTCACGATACAAAGAAGCTAATTCAGTATAATTCCCCTTATGTAAGCAAGATACTATTTTTCTGCCCGGAATGGTAATCGCTCTTATGTTCCCCTTTCCACACAAGACTTTAGCTGATTTAAATCCAATAACCATGTGAATATCTTCTGACATGGATTCAAAATTAAGATATTCCACAAAAGGAACATCTGCAATTACAGCATTTTGCTCTTTAAACAACGTTTCTATTTCCATAAAGCTTCTGCCTATAGTCATAGCAATTTCTTTTACTGTAGTACGTGTTTCCACTACTAATGCATACGTTTCAGATTGTTGAAACAATGCGATTTCTGAAATCTTTCCCATACTATATTATTTTATATCAGTGAATGTTTTTTTCTTTACGACAGGTATATATATGTCAGTTATCAATTCCGGTACATCTGTATCACATGGAGAATTTATATACACCTCAAAACTAAAAGTGTTTTGGGGATAGTACTGGCTATCAGGAAACCATTCTTCATAAATTATCCTATATAAATCACATAAGAAATCATAACTACCTATATGCCTAAATATAGCATATTGTCCATTAGGGATTTGTATAGTATTCAATTTGGCATCCGGTATATCATTCATAATTATACCTAAATAGAAACGACATTTATCTTCCGGTGTTATTGCCGGATTATCCAAACTTAAACTGACAAAGTTTGTGTGTTTTTTGTCTATCCTATTGAACCTTGCATAATACAACAGTTTATCCCATACCATCTTATATTGAAACTTATTTTCGTATGCTTTCCCCACTTCCAAACAAGAAACAAACATTTTATTAATCATTATTATTCTGGAAGTTAGCAATGTATGCGCATTTCGTTTTCGAGGTGTGAATCTTTCCTTGAATAAGGATGTTGAAACTCTAAAATGTTTCTTGAATGCTTTTGCAATACTGTATTTGCTTTGATAACCAGATAGTTCCGCTATCTGGGATAATGTATATTCGGTTGAGGTCAATAAGTGTGCAGCATATTCCAGTCTAAGTCGTTGTATGTAATTTCCTATATTTTCACCGACAATAAATTTGAACACCCTTCTAAAATGATATTCTGACATTCCGCACTTTTGGCACAATGTATTTATATCAAAATCCTCAAACAGATGATTGCTGATATAATTAACTATACTTTGAATAGCTTGGTTATGAACATTCTTCGTATCTTGTTTTTGTTTCCACCGATTGAGTGTCGGCAGTCTTTTCTCCAATATCAGTTTCAATTCTTCGGGAGAATAAACTGTATGGGCATACATATTGTATTTATTTATGTATCTAAGCCAAATATCAATCATTTCGTGCATCGACACGTCTACTGTATATTTCCCGTCTTTCAGACAGTAGTAACAGAACGTATCGCTCTTAGAACCATCCAAATTAGTTCCCAGCCATTCTTCCATATCAAAACGAAGTGGCATACCGCAACTTTGACAATATCTCTTGCTCATTTTAAATTCAAAAGTATGATAATAAAGGAAGATACTTCTTTAAGATAATAATTTTCTGTTTGGTAGCCTTTTGATTTCTAAAAGGCGTTCTATATCACTAAACAACTCGGCATTTCTCAACTCAAACATAATCCACTTACCGTCATGATAAACAGTTGCTTCATCATACAATGTCTGTACTTCTTTTGAGAATAGTTCTCGTTGCATTTCAAATTTATCACGTTCTCCTTTACCTAATATAACCATAAAGCCAAAGGAATTTTCTTTAGCGTATAAAGCACAGAGAGTTTTTCCACCTCTTCGATACTTATATTCATATTTCCATTTTCTCCCACCATTGTTCCAGAATCGTTCCATTTCATACTTATACTCAATTAAAAGACAGAGAGCATTCCATATTTGATAAAGCCCTTTTCCTATCAAAGACTCTATCGCTTCCGGAGTCGGTATTTGAAAGTCTTTTTCCATGATGAATTGTAATACCTTGATTGATAAGGCAAAAATAGCTTGTTTTTTATTTGTTCCGTTATCCAATATAGCTAATTTTGTAAAAGGCAAATTATAAATATAACCCAATGATGCGATTGAAGACAAATAAAATAAAACTTAATGGGGTTATACAGAACAAATAACTAACTTTGTATTCTAATTATTTTAGATTCATGCTGAATACAGAAAATATACAATCACTCATTGATAGCGGAGAGGGTTACAATGTAGAATTTAAAGTTCGTGTCCCTTCAAAAGTTCGTGAACTGACAGAGGAAATATGTGCTTTCGCCAATGCAGACGGAGGATATGTGCTTGTTGGAGTAGATGATAACGGACAAGTGGTAGATACTAACTTAGAAAACGATAAGCGTTCTGCCATTCAAGGTTCTATCAGTGAAATATCTCCTACACTCCACTGTGAATTGTATTCGGTAAATATTGGAGATAAAACTATTTGGGTGATTGATGTTCCGTCCGGCAAGGACAAACCTTATATATTTTCCGGTTCTATCTATGTGCGTGAGGGAGCGAACTCGCAGAAACTTCGCACAGCCGAAGAAATGCGCAGCTTCTTTCAGGAATGTAATAAAATCTTTTTTGACCATATACCCTGCCATTGGTTCAATATCTACACGGATGCAGACGAACAGATGATTAAGGATTTCCGAACAGAAGCAAAACTAAGTCCGTCCACACCCGACAAACAAATATTTGAAAACTTGGAACTATTTACCGAGAACGGAACGGTAAAGAATGGAGCGGCGATGTTTTTTGGAAAACAACCTGAACGAAAGTTTCCACATGCTGTTACAAGATGTGTTCTTTTCAAGGGAACGAATAAAGTCTATATTATAGATGATAAAGCTTTCGGAGGTTCATTGTACCAACAGTATTTACAGGCAATGTCTTGGCTGGAAAGCAAACTGCAAGTAGCTTATAAAATAGAGGGAGCAGGACCAAGAGAGGAAATTTGGGAAATCCCTCTAACCGTATTTAAAGAAGCTATTATAAACGCCCTGTCACATCGTGACTACTATGAACAAGGCGCAAGTATTATGATAGAAATGTTTGACGACCGGGTAGAGATTTCCAATCCCGGAGGACTTTTGCCTATTGTAGCTAAAAATTTCGGGCATAAAAGCATGACACGTAACCCACTAATATTCGGGTTATTTACCCGTATGCACTTGGTCGAAAGAGTTGCATCCGGTATTCCTCGTATGCAGGAAACTATGAGGGAAGCAAATCTGCCCGAACCAGAATTTCACACAGAGGGGATGTTTACAGCTGTATTTAAAAGAGGGATTAGTATCAAAAATGAAATAATAAATGTCCCAAGCTTGTCCCAAGAATGTCCTAAGCTGGATATACGTTATACATTTATAGCGGAACAAATAATTTCGTATTGCTCAGAACCCCATTCTATTCAAGAAATAATGAAACTTGTAGGACAAACAAACCGAAGTAGATTTAAAAAAAATATCATCAACCCACTTTTAGAAGTAGGCATTCTTTCTATGACTATACCTAACAAACCTAATAGTCCATTACAACAATATATCATAAAAAAATAAATATATGAATATAAATGATTTCAATAATAGAATTGCAAGATGTGAATCCTTTTTAATTGCTAGTGACGGGCAATTCTTAGGAAAACTTTCTCTTAATAGATACGATATAGATTCCATTTCCTATGAATATGGTTTGTATGGTAGTATCTATTCCGCTACTTCATTTAAGAATCAGTATTCAACTTATGGTAGTCCTTACTCTTCTTTAAGCCCTTATAATCCATATACATCCACTCCACCTACCATATATTTAAGAGGACAACGAGTTGGTTTTTTATCAAAGAACAAATACTTATTTGGCAGTATTGACCCTGATAGTATTAATACTTGGATGCAGAATAACGGATTATATTATTAAAATATGGAAATGATAGAATATGTAAAGTTAGTAACAGCCTTCATTGTCTCAATCGGTGGTTCAAGTGTTGTTATTATTGCACTATCTAAATGGTTTGGAAATTTCCTTTCAACTAGATTATTAGATGCTTATAATAATAAACATGAAAAAGAATTAGAAGTGATAAAAATAAAGTATGCTTCTGAATTGGAAAATACAAAAAATGAATTAGAGAAAGCAAAATCCCAGTTTCTCAGATATTCAGAGAAACAGTTTGAATTGTATAATGATTTATGGAAAGTTCTACTATATACAAAACGACAAGCTGATTTGTTATGGCAAAAAGCAGACCCTAATCAAATACCATCTTTCAGTGAACAAATCAGGCTTACTCGTAATGCTATTAGCGATAATCTTCTATTAATAGAAGAAGAACATTATGAGAAATTAATTCAACTTATAGAACAATTTGAACAATTCCAATTCGGAAAATTAAAGCTTATAGATATAAGAATACAAATTGAAGGTGGAGAACAAGTTCAACAAATAATATCTAAAGCAGATGCACAAAACACCATCAATAAAAATAGAAGGACAAAAGAAAAATATGACAAGTTAATAATGGATATAGGTAAGTCTTTTAGAGAACAAATAAAAGGATAATATTTGAAATTCTAATATTAGTTGTATCTTTGCACTCAGAAATCGTACTCAAGATATAAACTGATGTCGAACGGTGCAAAGCTGTGAAAACCTTATTCAAGGGATTAACATCGTGATAAAGATATAACTTATTGAGAAATAGTGTCATACAAACCGACTTTCGGTTGCTGGTGGCACCACTATCGATTCAGTAATTTCTCATAGCCCATTGAAATTCAGTCATTTCAATGGGTTTTCTTTTATACTCCAATACGCAAATTCCAGCCGATTCGAGTATCTGGAAAAACATAGAGGCGTGGTATTGACCGTTCCGGAAAGGTCCAAAAGGACAAAGTCATATTCAGTAACAGTAAATTCATAATTAAAGAAAAAAACTGTCCCCAATAAAGACAGAGACTCCGAACCAAGCTATTCACTGGCAGAAGAACTGGAAGACAGAACCTGTACATCAACTCCATGCTAGCACAAGTCGGTTGGGAACATTTGGGACTATCCATCTAATTGTGTAAATAGAAAACTACGGGATTTTTCTCATAGTTTTTTTATTTATGTATTAACTTTGTAAAAATCAGATTTTATGGACATTCCTAAAGAATTTTTAAGTAAAGAGTTTCTGTCCCAGTTTAAGACAGGCGAAGATGTGACTGCTTTCATGAAAGAGCTTCATACTCGTGTTTATGAACAAATGCTGGAAGCAGAGATGGATAACCATTTAGGTTATGAAAAACACTCCAATCAAGGCGATCATAGTGGCAACTCCCGCAATGGTAGTTATAGGAAGCAGATTCAAACCGAGATGGGTAAATCTGTTATTCAGGTTCCTCGTGATCGGAAAGGAGAATTTGAGCCTATTGTTGTTCCCAAGCATCAATCCCGCGGCTTATCAATCGAGCGTCTTGTCATCTCTCTTTATGCCAAAGGTATGAGCGTCGCTGATATTGAGTCGGAAATGCAGGAAATATACGGCATTAACCTTTCCACCTCCGCTATCTCCATTATCACCAATAAAGTTAGCCAGGCTGCAACAGAGTGGCAGAATCGTCCTTTGGACAGTTTATATATGATTGTCTGGATGGATGGTATCGTATTCAAAGTCAGAGAAAACGGCAAAGTGATCAACAAGACTGTTTACCTATGTGTAGGTCTGAATAAGGAAGGTTTGAAAGAAGTATTGGGTATGTGGATTGGCAAAAATGAGAGTGCCGCTTTCTGGATGGGCGTTTTAACGGATCTCAAAGCCCGTGGTGTAGAAGACATTCTGATTACAGTTACTGATAACCTGAATGGATTTACGGAAACCATCAAGAGTGTATTTCCTGCCTCTACTACTCAAATATGTGTGGTACACCAAATTAGAAACTCCTGTCGCTATGTCGTCTGGAAAGAAAAAAAGGAATTCACTGCCGATTTAAAGAACATCTATAATGCACCTACTAAAGAAGCAGCTGAGATGGAGTTGGATAACTTTGAGCAAAAATGGGGTGCTAAATATCCATATGCGATACGCTCATGGAGAAATAATTGGGAAGAACTGACCGTGTTCTTTGATTTCCCCGTCGAGATTAGAAAGATTATCTATACCACTAATCTTATTGAAAATCTAAATGGGAAAATTAGAAAGTACACCAAAAATAAGCTATCATTTCCAAATGATGATGCACTGAAAAAATCTGTCTATTTGGCCATTAACGAAATTGAAAAGAAATGGTACCAACCTATTTGGAATTGGGCATTGATATTTAACCAATTTATTACTATATTTGAAAACAGGATTCAAGTATAAAACCCGAATCCTGAAGTTTTCTATTTACACAAAATTGTGGACAGTGCCGGACATTTTATGGAAAATCAATCATATAAATAACATCAACAAGATAAAACGAAGTACAAATTTCCCAAAATACATTCATTCTTTAGAGTTAGCACACTACTATTCCTCATATTTTAACAAACATCCATTTTCTCACAAACTACTTGTTACCAATAACTATATACCATCTTACATCACACAATAACCAAACACACATTTTCCGACGATCTCAAGATATTGATATTTATTATATTAATTATATGCCTATATCTCTCCCCCATTATTCGTTTCTTTTTTCAACCCATACCCTTCAAGTTTAAAATGCCAGGAAAGGAGAAAAACACACATTACAATAATCAATACAAATATATCTTTGCCATTTCCTAACATGAATAGGAAATACATTATAAAAATGCTACAGTATATCCCATATTTAACATTAGTTATTTCTAGCAACCACCCAACAAAACCAAATGGCAAACCTTTTAAAATGTACAGTTGTTTTTTCTATGACACGTGTTAATTTTCGTTCTTATGTCAAGAAACGGTATAGACAGGTAGTCGAAGTATATGTGCTTATAAAGACTTCGAGTACGATTTTAGACAATTCCTTGTAATAATAATGAAAATGTTTTTTATTGGCCATAAAAAACATCTGTATATTTTTTTATTTATTACAGTAAATATATAGATGAATATGGCAAGGAAATGTGCATACTCCTTTTTTGGAGTGTTATCTATAACGGCTGTAGGTTGTAAGCAGCTTGTTTTAACTAATTACTTAAAATCACTATTAAATAAACTTTTAGTACATATGAACCTTAAAAAATTAAATACTTGTTTTTTACTAGTGTTATCATGGATACTGGTGATTTCATGTAGCAACATGAATTTTGAATTACCTCAAGGCCCCAAAGGAGATGACGGTAAATCTGCATACGACCTATGGAAAGAAGAAGTGGCGGCAGGTAATATCAACTGGCCTAAAGATAAAACTGAACTGGCGGATTTCCTTGTTTATATCAAGGGGGAAAAAGGAGACAAGGGTGAGGACGGACTTTCATCCTACGAACTGTGGAAAAAACTAATTGCAAACGGAGACGCAACCGATCCGCATAATCCCGGGCAAACATGGCCCGCTTCCAAAAACTCGGAGGCAGACTTCTGGGACTTCCTCACAGGCAGAGACGGACAGTCCCCACATGTGGGAGAAAACGGAAACTGGTGGATCGGCAACATGGATACTGGAGTAAAAGCTGCAGGCAAAGACGGACTTGACGGCAAAGATGGCATGTCGGCCTACGAGCTTTGGAAACAGATGGTGGAACAGGGAGAAGTGGACTGGCCGAATGACCAGATAGCACAGAACGACTTTTTCACATACCTGAAAGGGAAGGATGGCGCTAACGGAATTACTCCTCATGTAGGAACCAACGGAAACTGGTATATCGGCTCTACAGATACCGGTGTATCGGCAAAAGGTGAAAAAAGGAGATGATGGTCTGACACCTTATGTCGGAAACAACGGTAACTGGTGGCTGGGAGACACGGATACAAAAGTACCGGCAAGAGGAAAGGACGGAGAGACTCCGGTCATAAAAGACGGCAACTGGTGGATTGGAGAAACCAATACCGGTATTGCAGCAAAGGGAGAAAAAGGTGACAAAGGTGAGGACGGTGTGACTCCGGTTATCAAGGACGGTTACTGGTGGATCGGTGAAACCAATACTGGCGTAAAGGCACAAGGAGAAAAGGGCGATGACGGTGCAACAGGATTGTCACCCTATATTGGTGAGAACGGCAACTGGTGGCTGGGAGATACAGACACGATGGTTCCAGCAAAGGGAGAGAGCGGCAAGGATGGCGCAGCAGGTGCTTCAGCGTATGAGTTATGGTTGAAGGATGTAAGGGCAGGAGAAATCACAGGAAAGGATGGAAATCCATGGCCGGCAGACAAAATCACCATGTCAGACTTCTACACCTATCTGTCAGGAGACGACGGTGAAGACGGACAATCCACCTATGAACTGTGGAAAACTACAGCTGCCACAGGACAGCTGGACAATCCACACAAACCGGGAGAGAAATGGCCGGCAAATGAAATCTCTGAAATTGATTTCTATAGGTTCCTCGCAGGCAAGGACGGAGATGAAGGTACAAACGGACTGTCGGCATACCAACTCTGGAAAGAAGACCTGGCCAAACGGTGCGGTACGGACAATCCGATACTGGACAATAAGACGGGAGCAAAATGGGACTGCGAAAAGAACACACTGGATGATTTCTACGAATTCCTGCGCGGAAAAGACGGTCAAGACGGTGAGGACGGTGCTGACGGAAAACCCGGTGAACTGGGTAAGCCCGGAGCGGAAGTCACGGTCGTTTACGGTGTTCCGAATGTAATTGCGGAATATTCCCAACCGGAATATGGGGAATATGTCCGTACCACTGACGGAGGTGTACGATATACCGTGTATGACGAGAAAGGGCAGGCAGCACCGGGAGCAGTAGTAAAAGGAATGCCGGGTATTGCCCCCGAAAAAGAATACACGGCGGACGGTGAAGGGAAATTTATTGTCCCCAAAGAAGACCTGCCGGAAATCCAAGCAGTGGAAGCGCGATGGGGAAAAACGGCAAGTGTCACCATAGCGGGTGGAACTCCAAAAGAATCAGCAATGAACACGTATGTTCCCAACCGTATACACTTGAGAATCAAACTTGGATCCTATACTCCTACCCTAAATTATTACCAAAGACTTTATTTCGATGTTGAAAGAAAAATAAATCCGGATGACAAGTGGCAGAAGTTGCCGGCTTATCTGCCCAACTACAACAGGTCACTGGAGGCCTACCAGGTAAGCGACAAGGAAGATCCGACAAGTATTATGACTGACAATAAAATATACGGAAATTCCAATACTTCTACCAATGGTGGCGTACTATACTATGTCGCTATGGACACCAACCGCCCTGTAATGCAGAACACCGGTGACTACAAGAACAACTGGAAAGATTTCTGGGACGGAAATGATGTTTATTATACGGTAAGAAGCACTACTCCCTACTATGGGGAACTAATTCTGTGGAATGGTACCGCCTTCCTACCACCTTATCAGATGGGACCTACTCTCAAAACAATTAAAATGAAAACATTCATCGGTGGGGATGAGCCTTCCTTCTCCTGTGCGGAAGGTGAACTGGATTATTCGAATGTGGACATGACCAAAATATATAAGGCAGACGGGTTTAAAATAGTAAAGGAGACGGATAAACCGGAATATGTTGAAACAGTGGTATATGAGGAAGATGAAATCAAACAACTTAAGGCAGCCTATGTAAAGTTCAGATACTCCTCATCACAGGGAACACAAGAAGCTACCAGTTCAAACAAGTCATCATCCTTTAATGAACCGACATACAAGGTACTAGGACCGTTCCTGAATGCGGTAATTAAAATAGAAACCAGTTATTCCAACTCACACATTTTCTACAATGACTTGTATATCGGAACTTTAAAAAAGAAAGCCGGAGAACAGAATGCCTTCTATATCGAAAGGTACAAAGCCACTACGACTTTTGCGATTCCCGATGTTACTTATGAACCTTAACTATAAAAAAAGAAGCAATGAAAACAAAAACTGTTTATATATCTATCATGATGTTTTTAGGGCTTATGGTATGTACACAACCGTATATCCAGGCCCAGGAAACGGTCCGGAAATCTGAAACCGGAAGTGATTATAGTGAAACGAGTGAAAACAAGGCATGGGAAGTAGGAATCGGGGCAGCCGGATTGCAAATGACCCGTTTTGGCGTAGTGGGATTTTACAAGAACGCCGAAGGAGGGTATAATGTGGAAACAAGCAAGAAGGACGCACTTTTCGGAGGACAGCTTTATGCCGCACGTGAATTGAATGGACATTTCTATCTGGATATACAGGGAGAAGTACAATATGCAAGAGACCCCGTATATGGGGGCAAAGAGTCCCGTTGGGTAGGAATGGCAGGACTGGGGCTGCAATGGAGGCTCGGTGAATATTTCCATTCACCTTATATCGATCCTTTCCTAAGGGTCGGTGTCAATTACATGTACAAGAATTTCTCGATAGCTTACAACGGAATTGAAAAATTCGATGGTGAGGATATGAACTGGAATTTCACCAACGACTACAACAAGGACGGTGCCGACAGGAAACACCTGATACCGGTCTCTCTGGGAGCCGGCGTGAATATGTGGCTCAATGACCGCCTTGGCCTCGGACTACAAGCTGAATATCTGCTCATGCCTTATAAGCAAGTGGCCAATGCCTGGCAAGGTAGCGTACGACTGATGTGGCGCATCGGAGGAAAGTCGAAAAAACCGAAGCCGGAGATTCAGTACATGGAAAGGACCGTGGAAAAAATCGTAGAAAAACCGGTTGTGATAGAAAAGGTGATAGAAAAGACTACCCCAGGCAGAGATTTGCGGAAATTGTTTGACGACATCTCATTCGACTTTGGCAAGTGGACAATCACAGCGGAATCCATGGCAGTGATCGATGAGATAGCAACGCTCATGAAAGACAATGCTTCACGCAAGTTCCTGATAACCGGTTGTACTGACGCGAAAGGATCACCTGAGTTCAACCACAAACTGTCTGAAAAGCGAGCAACAGCCGTGGTTGACGCACTGGTGAAGAAAGGAGTTCCGGCAACCACTTTAAAATCCAGAGGCGTAGGCAAGAAGATTTCTTACGCGTCGGAGACAGCCTCCAACCAAATAAGAAGAGGTGACCGGAAAGTTATAGTCGAGGTAATCACCAATATGGACTACTGGAATTATATACCATAAGCAATGTAGAAAAAAATTTCAGCTTATCTGCTCCGAATTAAATTAAGAGCAGATAAGCTATTAATTTAATTCGGAACAAAGAGCACCAAACCTTTTAACCGTATCGTGCTGTGTTCGAGTATCTTTATTCATGTTGGATTTCGTAATTTTCACAGTGAACAAATTACATATTTAAATTCATCTTGCAACGAGATAAGTTCATTATATTTGAATGGTGTACATCAATAACATATTGGGGGCAAACTGAATTTTTACATGTACATCGCTGAAAGTCTAAAAAATAATAGTTCACAAGTATTGCGTATTTAAAATAATAATAATACCTTTGCACCGTTGAAATAAAAAGAGCTCCTATAACAGAGTGTAGAGTGATACATTTAAAGTTATTAGGTTTAAAAATCTTACTGATTTTCAACTAACTTAAGATACTAAGCAAGTGGTTTTTCATTGCTCCACTTATTAATCTTAAGCAATCGGAATGTAGCGCAGTTGGTAGCGCACTACGTTCGGGACGTAGGGGTCGGGCGTTCGAGTCGCCTCATTCCGACAAGATAAAGGGTAGCTTTCTGGAATACAGCAAGTTACCCTTTATTTTTTTAAGTTACCGGGACGAAATCGGGACAGCCGGAGTAAACTCCATCAACCTATTATATCATGAAGAACAGATTCTACATTTTGACAGTGACAGCACTCTCTCTGCTGTACTTCAGTTGTACAAAGACTCAAGTGGCTCATTCTGAGAATGAGAAGACACTCACTCCGCCTATCATGGGATGGAGTTCCTGGAATGCTTTCCGAGTAGATATCAGCGAAGACATTATTAAACATCAGGCAGACCTTATGGCAGAAAAAGGCTTGAAGGACGCAGGCTACCACTACATCAATGTAGACGACGGCTTCTTCGGCAAACGGGATGACAACGGCATGATGCAGACAAATGAGAAACGTTTCCCGAATGGTATGAAACCGATAGCCGACCACATACACGGACTGGGAATGAAAGCCGGTATCTATACCGATGCAGGCAATAACACCTGCGGTTCTATTTGGGACAATGACGCAGCAGGAGTAGGCGCAGGCATCTACGGACACGAACCGCAAGACGCTCAGTTATACTTCGGTGACTGGGGATTCGACTTTATCAAAATAGACTATTGCGGCGGAGATGTACTGGGGCTGGAAGAGAAAGAACGCTATACCTCTATCCGCAACAGCATAGACAAGGTAAACAAAGACGTTTCCGTGAATATCTGCCGATGGGCTTTTCCCGGCACTTGGGCGAAAGATGTAGCTACTTCCTGGCGTATCAGCGGAGACATCAATGCACATTGGGGCTCATTGAAATATGTAGTCAAAAAGAATCTCTACCTATCCGCCTATGCCGGAAACGGACATTACAATGATATGGATATGATGGTAATCGGATTCCGTGACGACAGCAAAGTAGGCGGAAAAGGACTTACCCCGACGGAAGAAGAAGCGCATTTCGGTTTGTGGTGTATCATGAGCTCCCCTTTGCTTATCGGTTGCAATCTGGAGAGCCTGCCAGAATCTTCACTTGAATTGCTGACAAACAAAGAATTAATCGCACTCAATCAAGACCCGCTGGGATTGCAGGCTTATGTAGCGCAACATGAAAACGACGGCTATGTATTGGTGAAAGATATCGAACAGAAACGTGGCAATGTACGTGCAGTGGCATTATACAATCCTTCTGATACGGTATGCACTTTTTCCGTTCCATTCTCTTCTTTGGAATTTGACGGAAATGTGAAAGTACGTGACTTGGTAAAGCATGATGATCTCGGTAGCTTCTCCAGCAACTTTGAACAAACTCTGCCTGCCCGCAGCGCCATGTTCCTCCGCATGGAAGGTGAAACACGCCTGGAACCGACTCTGTATGAAGCTGAATGGGCATACTTACCTCTCTTCAATGACTTGGGTAAGAATCCTAAAGGTATTATTTATGCTAACGACAAGGAAGCATCCGGCAAAATGAAAGTGGGATTTCTCGGCGGACAACCGGAAAACTATGCTGAATGGAGCGAAGTGTACAGTGGAGACGGCGGACGCTACAACATGACTGTTTACTATTCATTCGGTAAAGGACGTCAGTTGGAAGTAGACGTCAACGGCATTATCACAAAAATCGATTCATTGGGAGAAGATGAAACACACAATCAAATCTCCATTCCCGTAGAATTGAAAGCAGGATATAATACAATCCGCATGGGAAACAGCTATAACTGGGCACCGGATATTGACTGCTTCACGCTGACCAAAGCTTTATAACCCTACAAAGAGAATATATAATAAAAAGGAGCAAAATGAGATAGATTCATTATTGCTCCTTTTCTTGTTTAGCTACGTCTAGTTTCTATTCCGGATTTACTATAATTTCCGCTTTCTCCTGAAGGTACAACTGCAACCGGGCATCTTTCCCCACCGGAGTCCACACAACACGTTTACATTCTCCTGCCCGTAAAGTATTATGATGCGTCCTGCTACCTCTAAGATACTCCGTATCTATGTCACATTTTTCAATTTCCCAGTTCCATGCACTATTCAAGTTCAGATAGAAATCTTCTATTTTACTATCCTTTGCCTTAAACCTCAAATCTTCTCCATCTATACTAAAAGAACGGAATTGGCAAGAATCAAGCAATACTTTCTGATAAATGGCATGTACAAACAACGAATCCATTTTCACCTCTTTCAAATTCAGTTTTAAACCTTGCGTATTGATAAAAATGCTATTTAACGAATCTACAGACATCTGGACATCTATTCCGGTCGCGTACATATAATCCTTCTTACGGAATTTCTTCGGAATATTACGGTCATTAAAATCAAATTCCATCAATAACGTGTCATTCATCCGGTTAACTTTCAGATATTCATTCTTCGGATAGACAACCTTTCTTTCCCCTGCCGTAGAAGGACTTGATATCTTCACATCTCCATTCATGTAAATCCTTCCTTCTTTACTATCTTCAGACTGACTGACAAACATCTTCACCACACGTATGCCATCCAGATTCATTTCTACCAGCTCTCCTCCTACGAAAAGACCGTTCTCTGGATATGGTTTTCTGGATGTAGAGATGAAAATAATAGTAGCAATAATGACAATCAATCCGGAGACGATAAGACCTATTAATATATAAGTAGTACGTTTCATAATAATTCGTTTTTTATTTCTGCTTTTTTATAAACTCACGATACATTGCCTCTATCTCCTTCATCGGAATATCAAGCGTATAAAGCTGGCGAAAGAAATACTCCAACTCTTCTTTCAAAAAGATTTCTTTGCGAAGAGAATGAATCATTTCCTTAGCCCCCAATGCTACAAAATATCCTATACCGCGTTTATTATAAATAATATTCTGTACCTGGAGATAATCAAAAGAACGCATCACCGTATTGGCATTCACCTCTACAATAGCAGCATATTCTCTGACCGAAGGGACACGTTCTTCTTCCGGATACTGCCCCAGCAATATCTCATCACAGATTCTATCTGCAATTTGTAAATAAATGGCTTTACTTTCTTTAAAATTCATAAGCTAAGGATTACATTCGGTTAATAATTTCTGATTCCTTGAAACGGAAATAGGCAAGAGTCCAATTAAACAGCGTAAAGAATATACAGATAGCAATAAGTAATCCCCACATAGTCTCATCAGACATCGCAACATCATCCACAAAAGAATAATACACACCCCTCTTCAACAACATCTTACCCATAAAAACACCGACTCCAAAATATCCCAGTACAATAACCGTTACCGATGCAAATGTTTTCAGAAACGAGTTTTTAGACCATATAGTACTACCCAGAATAAATAGAGATTGAACGAAGAAATATGCGGCTATCAATGCTCCGAACTCCCATCCTGTCCTGCACAATGTATAATAATATTTTCCCTTACCGACCAGATGAGACAAATCAACAGGAGCTATAAAGTCCTTTTCCGGATAAGCCAACGAATAAACCATCACCCGCGTATAGTCCGCCAATTTATAGGTAATCAGAAAAACCACCAAGAATACAACCGTACATATCAGCCACCTGAAGAAGAACTTCTCAAAAGAAGTTACCGGAGTCATCAAAGTTGAAATACGACCTGTTTTTGTTTTCATTTTCTCCATAGTAAACGAAGCACTCAAACACCCGAATCCCCACAAAACCCAAACAAAAGTTGCTAACAGAAATGGCCATGTAGGGTCCATAGAAGATTTTTGCCCATGATATTCAAAATATCCGTTACAAACCATCGCCACCGCCATCACTCCATAAAGCAACACGATACGAAGTACATTCGATTTCCAACTCTCCACCATCTCCTTGCGGCAAAGATTCATAAAACGAGGCAAACTGAAAAAAGTATCTTTTATCATCGTCTTTTATTTTTGAGTGTGAAACAATCGGGCTATCTCTTCAGGAGCAGCCAATGTAGCATTAAAGAGAAGTTCCAGGTTAATCTCCGATTCTTCTTTCTCCACATTGGGAAGTATCAGATGGTTACCTTGAATTGTAGGAATCGCAAAGAGAGCACTCTTCGCCAACTCTCGGTTGTCACTCTCCACAAAGTAAAGTTTGTCGCAGATTTCACTTGTCGATTCATCCAGCAACACACGGCTTTCATCCATAATCAACACATGGTCGAGCACCTTATCTATATCACGTACCTGATGCGTGGAAATCACAATCGTTTTTTCATCCGACATGCCCGACGCGATAAACTTACGGAACTGGCTTTTTCCGGGAATGTCCAACCCATTGGTCGGTTCGTCCATCAGCAAAAGCGACGTATTCGTAGCAAGCGCGAAACTCATGAACACCTTCTTTTTCTGTCCCATAGACAGCGATCCGAGATCAATATCAATATCCATCTCAAAACAATGAAGATACTTAATCATCTCCTCCTTGTTAAAACGAGGATAGAAAGGACTGTTCAGCTCCACATAACTGACCAAAGACACCGAAGGCAATTCAAATTCCTCGGGAACCAAGAACATATCCTGCAAAGTTACCGGCAACCGGCGACGAACGTCCGTATCATGAAACATCACCCTGCCGCTTTTAGGCGTCAATAACCCGGACATCAAATAAAGAAGAGTGGACTTTCCGGCACCATTCTTTCCCAACAGTCCATACACCCTGCCGGATTTGAATGAAAGAGAAAAGTCTCGAAGTACCTCACGCTTTGATTTGCGATAAGTAAATGAAAGATTTTCTACTGCAATCATAGTACTTTTGTTTAATGAATTAGTTAAATCTAGTGTATTAGTATAATAGTACACTGCAAAAGTAGACAATCTTTTGAATAAAGCAATAGAAAAGCAGAAAAAAATGCAAAAAAAAGGAGAAGCTAAGATCACTCTCCACTTCTCCTGTCACGACAAACAACTAAAATTATTCACTATTTGATGCCGTCCAATGCCCTTTTAGCAGTAGCATTAGCGGGGTCTATAGCCAGAATTTTGCTCCAGTATTCCCGTGATGTATCCCTGTTCGCCTTCGCTTCGGCTTTCAATGCCGGGTTTTCGATAGCCAACAGATAATAATATCCGAGATAACTGTAACATTCCACCAGGGCAGCATTGTAATGAGGATCGTTTTTACTTTCCAATAAAGTAGCCACTTCCTCATAAAAAGGCTTCGCCAATCCCTGAGTTGTTTCGGGGTCGAGTGCCGAATTGGCACGTGCCCGCCAGAAATTACCCAGATAGCTGTCCGGTGCCTCCACTGCGATAACCTGAAAAACAGAATCGGCAGATGCCAAAGCCTGTTTACGCTCATCGACAGTGATAGTTAACGAATCAGGTTGCGTACCCGCTCCATAATAAAGTCTGCCAAACTGGAATTGTAAATCCGGAGTCTGTTTTTCTTTATCAAGAGATGAATAATATTTCTGGTAAGCACTGATCGCTTTCTTATAATCATTCTTCTGCTCGTAAGCAGCAGAGATATTCTTGTATAAATCCGTCTTTGCCGGTTCCATTTCAACTGCCTTTTCGTATTGCACCACCGCATCGTCATACTTCTTCAAATCTTCCAGCAGATGCCCGTAATACATATAATCCAGATAAGAATAATCGGCCTTGTCGCACTCATTAAAGAAAATGTCCGCAGCCTTTATCGCTTCGTCAAAACGTTTCAAGTCCGTATAGTTATACATTGCCAACCGGTTGAACGCAGCGTGGCGGGGATTCTTCTGCAAGCCCATATTCGCCACTTCGAGCGACTTTGCAAAATCATGGTTCAGGAACAAGGCAAACGCATACTTCACCAAATCCTCTTCGGTTGCCGTCGCCCCCATGGCAAAACGCGAATAAACGTCCGCCGCTTTACTAAAATCATTCTTCAAATAATAAATCTCTGCCAGTTTCTTGTCTACTGCTGTGTTGGACGGTTCCAGTGCTTTCAATTGATTCAGCTTTTCAATAGCAAGGTCCGCACTCGCCGACTTATAAATATCCGCATACTTCAGATAAGCATCCGCACATTTCGGGTCGAAGTAAATAGCCTCTTCATACTTCTGAGAAGCAAGACCCGCATTTTTCTGTTTCACGGCAATATCCCCTTCCAATACGGAAGCCATGGGCGACTTGTCATCCGCTTTCCTCGCAAGAGCAGCATACTCCTGCGCTTCGGTGAGTTTGCCGGCATCCAGATAGGCTTCTCCGACAGCCACCAGAAGTTCCACATTCTTCTTATTCTTTCCTTTTATCAGATGTTCAGCCTCTTCAGCAGCCTGTGCCGGATTCGTCTGAATAGTTTCCTTCAATTTTGCAACGCCTGCCTGCCATTCGGCATCGGGTGATTGCGCGTAGAGCGACCCAACTGCTATAAACGCTCCAGCTAAAAACATTTGTACTCGTTTCATGATAGTCTCTAATTTTAGTTATTATTCGTCTTTCACATGGACAATACGCACCGGCTGTGTAGCCGGAACAAGTCCGGATTTCAATATGATCCGCTGCCCCTTGTCGGATGTCATAAAAGAAGTGAATCCCCAGGGCAACCCGTTGCGGGGATCATTCAGGATTGCGTAAATCGGACGTGCCAACGGATAGTTGCCGTAATACAGATAAGCCTGATAAGGTTTATAACTGTTTTCGGGAGTCGCCACATCCTCGGCACTCACCGCCATCACTCTGATTTCTTCCTTGAAAGAAAGGTTGGTGGTATCACTGCGGTTGCCCAGCCAGTTCACCCCGATTACACCTATCGCTTCGGGATTCTCCGCTACAAAATCTATCACCTGCTGATTCGTATTCAAAGCACTCACATTCTCCGTTGCCAACGGTTTTCCGCCACAAACGGAATCCATCGCAAAGCGTACGGTACTCGAATTCTTATTGTCGAACACTACCTGAATCTCCTTCAAGCCGGAACGTGGATTCACTTGTTTCCAACTTTTCGCTTCTCCCGTCAGGATGCGGCGGAAATCACGTACACTCAACAAAGAATCCGGATTCGCACGATTCACAATCAATGCCAATGCATCGGTAGCCAACTTAATCTCGCGGGGGTAGAACTTACGGCTGTGAAACGAATTCATCTCTTCCTCAGTCAGTGTCCGGGTTGCGATTGCCAACCGGACACTGTCTTTCAGAAGTAAATTGATCGCTTCCACTTCCGTTGTGTAGCGAGGGACAATCCCGGCCAAAGGATACAGGCTCTCGAACACATCGATTTCTTCCTGTACAATGGGCTCGAAACTTTCATCCGCCGCAATAGCTATCACACCGGACGAATACGTATCCGTCGGTCCCTCCTTCGATTTCGAGCGGCAAGCACTTAATGCCGCCAGCAAAACGATTCCTATCAGCCAAAATTGTCTTTTCATCATCTTTCTATTGTAACCTGAACATTACCGGGACAGTGAACTTCACACGTACCGCTTTACCATTCTGCTTACCCGGAATCCACTTCGGCATGCTCTTTACCACGCGTACAGCTTCCTTATCCAGATAAGGGTCTATACCACGAGCCACATGCACATCCGAGATAGAACCATCACGTTCCACCACAAACTGAATGATGACACGTCCCTGCGTCCCATTCTCCTGAGCAATCGTCGGATATTTGATATTCTTACCCAGATAAGACATCAACTCCTGTTGTCCGCCCGGGAAAGCAGGCATCTGCTCTACCATATCAAAGACCTTTTCCGGCTCCGGCGCAGCCTGTGTCACCACCTGCTTCAAGTCCGCGATATCCTTACCGTTGGCTTCGTCATTACCTTTCACGTCGGCAATGGAGATGGCCACTTTCGTAGAAGTCAGCTCTTCCTGACTCTTAATCTCATTATCCTCGTGCACCTCTTCATCCTTCTTGATGACAGGAGCCGTAAACTTGATAGAACTCTTCAATGCAGGCGGGGGAGGCGCTACCGGTTCCACCCGTTTCATCTCTTCCTGTTTGATTTCCGGTTCTGCCAGTTTCGACAGAGTAGTGACCTCCGTCATTACTTCTTTCTGTTTCGGAGTTGCCAACTTCACCAGCGTAGGAATCGTAAACCCGATCAATGCGATGACCAATACGGCCAGCATCGCCAGATTATGCCGTTTCGTTGAATTGGCGCGCATCTTATAAGCGCCATACGCTTGATTCTTGCCTTCAAAAATCAGTTGACACCATTCCGAAGAAGTTAAATCTATTTTTGCCATTTTACTTTTCTTTTTTAGGTGTTACATCATTTATCGGCAAGGTTCTGCGACAACGCCCCCTTAGCATTAAAATTCTTAATCAAGAACTCGTCCGCCTCGGCAATGTCCGTAATCACATACTTACCTATATTACATATCTGCATTTCGTCCAGCGCGTCAATCAGATTCATATAAGAAGCATCATCCGTCGCCTTGATAATCACGGTCGGCGTATCTTTTCCGCTCTTAATTTCGGAAACCTGTTTGCGGTATTCCTCCTCTGAAATCTTTAGGTCCAGCTTCTGCTGCTTCAAAGCTCTCACTTTGTTCACGGCAGCCGCATTCTTCTGAAGAAGTACGGCACGTATTCCGTCGGGTGTGTAACTAGTCTCTTTCAACGAAGTATAATCCTTGTAGTTCGGTTCCCCTTCGTAGTAATAGAGCTTGTTATCCGCTCCCAGCAATAATGTAATTGCCTGCGAAGCCTTCACCATACTCTTCTGTTGTTCAGTAATATTCTTGTCGTTGCTCGGCATGCTAATCTCCATCGTCTGAGGTTTGCTCAGGGTGGTACAAAGCATGAAGAAAGTAATCAGCAACATATTCATATCCACCATCGGGGTAAAGTCCACCCTTACGGCAAATTTCTTCTGTTTGCACTTTCCATTTTTTCCGCCGCTCTCTTGTACTTCAGCACTCATTCTGTTTCCTCCTTTTTATTCTTCAGATTCCGCTTTGAGAGAAGTAATCAGATTATACCGATTCTCCCGCAAATCCTGAAGTGAGTTCATAACGTTCTTTATCACTGAGTATGGAGTCGAAGCATCTGCCTTGATAGCGATACGCAAGTCAGCGTTGGCAAGACGTGCATTGCGCACCCATGACTTAAACTGATTGTCGGTACTATCGCAGGGAATCCCTTCATTTTTGAGAATCTTGTCCCGTTGTTCTTCGGGCAGATCCAGGTATTTCTGCATACTTCTGATAGGTACTCCGAAAGTTGAAGCCAATGTAAACCGCTTCTCCTGTTCGGGAGTAAACTTGATGCCATACTCTTCACCCATGCTCTCCAAAACAGCCTGCATATCCTGCTGTTTGTCGAGGCTCATAAATATTTTTCCGCTTGGATCCACCAGAATCTGGAGCACGTTTGTCTCCGGGATTTTGATTTCCGATACGGAAGCCGGAGTGTTCACCTGCACCGGTTCTTTCTTCACAAATGTTGAAGTCAACATAAAGAAAGTCAGAAGCAGTACGGTAACGTCACTCATAGCGGTCATATCTATGAACGTACTTTTCTTTTTAATTTGCGCTCTACCCATGACTAATAGATTTTAAAGGGTTCGCAGAATTAGTGAGTAGCAGCAAAAGTCTGCACGATAGAGAATCCGACCTCGTCCAGCCCGTAAGTCAGTTTGTCAATTTTGTTAGTGAAGTAGTTGTAAGAGATTACAGCCAGAGCACCGGTCAAGATACCGAAAGCAGTGTTAATCAAAGCCTCGGAAATACCTTGCGACAATGCCATGGAGTCGGCACCACCACCGGCGGACAGAGCGGCAAACGAACGGATCATACCGATTACAGTACCGAGCAATCCCATCAATGTACCCAATGTGGTAATGGTAGCGATAATCGGAAGATTCTGTTGCATCATAGGCATCTCCAGCGCGGTAGCTTCTTCCAGTTCTTTTTGGATGGCCAGCAGTTTTTGTTCCTTAGGCAAAGTTGTGTTCCTTTCCATTTCTTCATACTTGCGTAAAGTAGAAGTAACGACATTAGCAACAGAGCCCTGTTGCTTGTCACAGATTTCCTGTGCTTTCTTAATATCTCCGGCAGCCAGGGCAGCTTTGATATTAGTAACGAATTTAGCCAAAGAACCTTTTCCGAAAGCAGAACGAAGAGCAAAATAGCGTTCGATACTCAATGCGAGCACGGTCAACAACAATGTCTGAATGACAGGCACAATAATACCACCTTTGTAGATAGTACCCAGAAAGTTTCCGGGCAACGGATGGTTGTTCGGATCATTGTTCATAAAGTTGGACGGATTTCCCAACAGGAAATGGTAAATACACACTGCCAGAATAAAACAGCAGATAATTACGATACCGGCATTTTTTATACCTACAACTTGAGTTTTTTTAGTAGTTTCCATAATAAGTTTTTTGTTAAGATATTAATTTTAGTTATTTAGAAAAATTCAAATGATTAGACACACTGCGCTACAGACCCTGCGACTTTTTGAACATAAAAAAGGAGCACAGTTCATACAGAGGTACGAAAAGTAAATGAATACGAGTAAAAACGGGTGAGAATACTAAATAAGGATACGTCTTAGAGCGAACACATAGTAGTCGCTACAGATAATGGAGTAATGTGGATCCTTATCCGAATAATAAGATTTACTTTGATCTAATACAAGTGAATTTTCTCTTAACAAAGAGAACTTATGCATAGCGTCTTTTAAAGAGTCATTTATTTCGATGATTCTACGCAGACGATAGTGATTAGCATTTGTTTCAGTAACCGGCTTAAAGCCCAATTCAACGTCCGAAATAGACAAAGACTGAGAGTTGTCATACCCCACAGAGTGGCTATTGACAGAAGAGCATTGATGAGTAGAGGAAGTTGATTCAGAGAATTGACAAGAGGAAGAAACACATGCTGAAATACAAGAAGATGAATTCCCAGCATTTCCACTTATGCTAAAGGATAGCATCAGCAGAAGAAAAGCTAATATGAGTTTCGGGGAAGCTTTCATTGTATTTTAGTTGTTTATTATTGTCCTTCTGACATCGCGACAAATGTAGCAATTAAATGCATATGTTTGTCGTTGTTCACATCATTTATACTATTAAGTTTAACTCTACTATTAAAACAAGCCTAAGAGGATTTTGTTCTTTAAGAAAGTAATTTTATGTCTTAAAAAAGATTTAATACTTGAACAGAAAGGAAATACGAATTGCATACATAGTAATTATACGCACGAGATGTATAAATAGGAAGAGCAAACTAGGAAAGTGTATAAACACAGAAATCCCCTTGACTCATTACTGAATCAAGGGGACTCTTCTTCAAAAACGGCGGCTACCTACTCTCCCACTGTTACGCAGTACCATCGGCGTGACGAGGCTTAACTTCTCTGTTCGGAATGGGAAGAGGTGGAACCCTCGTGCTATAACCACCTGAATAAGGTTATGACATGATGAAAAAGTAAAATCAGCAACAGCTAAACGTATATATCGCGACACGTACAAGCTTGATAAGAAAGTGGACGGGCAATTAGTAATGCTCGGCTATGATGTTACCACCTTTACACCTGCATCCTATCAACGTCATCGTCTTTGACGACCCTAAGAAATCTAATCTTGTGGCTGGCTTCGTACTTAGATGCTTTCAGCACTTATCCAATCCCGACTTAGATACCCAGCGATGCACCTGGCGGCACAACTGGTAAACCAGCGGTCAGTCCAACACGGTCCTCTCGTACTAGTGTCAGAGCCACGCAAATTTCATACGCCCACGATAGATAGAGACCGAACTGTCTCACGACGTTCTGAACCCAGCTCGCGTGCCACTTTAATGGGCGAACAGCCCAACCCTTGGGACCTTCTCCAGCCCCAGGATGTGACGAGCCGACATCGAGGTGCCAAACCCCTCCGTCGATATGAGCTCTTGGGAGGGATCAGCCTGTTATCCCCGGAGTACCTTTTATCCTTTGAGCGATGTCCCTTCCATGCGGAAACACCGGATCACTATGCTCTAGTTTCCTACCTGATCGACGTGTCTGTCTCCCAGTCAAGCGCCCTTATGCCATTACACTCTACTGACGGTTACCAATCGTCATGAGGGCACCTTTAGAAGCCTCCGTTACACTTTTGGAGGCGACCACCCCAGTCAAACTACCCACCAAACAGTGTCCCCGCATCCACGGGTTAGAACTCAAATAATCAAAGGGCCGTATTTCAACAGCGACTCCACACAAACTGGCGTCTGCGCTTCAAAGTCTCCGGCCTATCCTACACATCAATTACCCAAATTCAATGTTAAGCTATAGTAAAGGTTCACGGGGTCTTTTCGTCCCATCGCGGGTAATCGGCATCTTCACCGATACTACAATTTCACTGAGCTCACGGTTGAGACAGTGTCCAGATCATTACACCATTCGTGCAGGTCGGAACTTACCCGACAAGGAATTTCGCTACCTTAGGACCGTTATAGTTACGGCCGCCGTTTACTGGGGCTTCAATTCAATGCTTCTCTTGCGATGACATCTCCTCTTAACCTTCCAGCACCGGGCAGGTGTCAGGCTGTATACGTGATCTTTCAATTTGGCACAGCCCTGTGTTTTTGTTAAACAGTTGCCTGGACCTATTCTCTGCGCCCTACGTCGCCGTAGGGACCCTTTATCCCGAAGTTACAGGGTCAATTTGCCTAGTTCCTTAACCGTGAATCACTCAAGCGCCTTAGTATATTCAACCCGACTACGTGTGTCCGTTTGCGGTACGGGTACCTCAAAGATTAAGTTTAGCGGATTTTCTTGGGAGTATGTTTACACGCACTATTACCGCATTCCGAAGAATTTAGTATACTATCAGGTTCGACTCTTATCCTGGATTTGCCTGGGATAATCAACGTCTACACCCTTCAACGGACTATTCCGTCAGTCCGCGACGCTGTCACTGCTCCGTCTCCACGTCACTCCTTGAGGTAGTACAGGAATATTAACCTGTTCTGCCATCGGCCTCACCGTTCGGCTGAGCCTTAGGACCCGACTAACCCTGATCCGATTAGCGTTGATCAGGAAACCTTAGTCTTTCGGCGAGGGGGTTTCTCACCCCCTTTATCGTTACTTATACCTACATTTGCTTTTCCACACGCTCCAGCAAAGCTCACGCTTCACCTTCAACGCAGAGTGGAATGCTCCCCTACCGATGTTTGCACATCCCATAGCTTCGGTAAATTGCTTGATGCCCGATTATTATCCACGCCAAACTCCTCGACTAGTGAGCTGTTACGCACTCTTTAAATGAATGGCTGCTTCCAAGCCAACATCCTAGCTGTCTTAGCAATCTGACTTCGTTAGTTCAACTTAGCAATTATTTGGGGACCTTAGCTGATGGTCCGGATTCTTCTCCTTTAGGACATGGACCTTAGCACCCATGCCCTCACTCCTGTGATAGGACTAATGCGCATTCGGAGTTTATCAAGACTTGATAGGCGGTGAAGCCCTCGCATCTTATCAGTCGCTCTACCTCACATTAGTAACTCACAAGGCTGCACCTAAATGCATTTCGGGGAGTACGAGCTATCTCCAAGTTTGATTAGCCTTTCACCCCCACCCTCAGGTCATCCGGAAGCTTTTCAACGCTTATCGGTTCGGTCCTCCAGTTAGTGTTACCTAACCTTCAACCTGCCCAAGGGTAGATCACTTGGTTTCGCGTCTACTCCTTCCGACTTATCGCCCTGTTCAGACTCGCTTTCGCTTCGGCTACAAATCTCTAGATTCTTAACCTTGCCGGAAAAAGTAACTCGTAGGTTCATTATGCAAAAGGCACGCCGTCACTGCTTAAGCAGCTCCGACCGCTTGTAGGCGCATGGTTTCAGGGACTATTTCACTCTTCTGTTCGAAGTGCTTTTCACCTTTCCTTCACAGTACTGGTTCGCTATCGGTCTCTCGGGAGTATTTAGCCTTACCGGATGGTCCCGGCAGATTCACGCAAGATTTCTCGTGTCCCGCGCTACTCAGGATACCACTACGCTTCGTTTGGCTTCGAATACCGGACTATCACCGTCTATGGTTTCATTTTCCAAAGAATTCTTCTCACCAAATTTCGTGCGACATCGTGGTCCTACAACCCCAATGTTGCCGTAACAACATTGGTTTGGGCTAATCCCCGTTCGCTCGCCACTACTTGGGGAATCATTATTATTTTCTTTTCCTACAGGTACTAAGATGTTTCAGTTCCCTGCGTTAGCCTCCATCTAGGATGGATGACATTCCTTCAGAATGTCGGGTTGTCCCATTCGGAAATCTTCGGATCAAAGGTTATTTGCACCTGCCCGAAGCTTATCGCAGCTTATCACGTCCTTCATCGCCTCCGAGAGCCAAGGCATCCGCCATGCGCCCTTGCTTACTTTCTTTCAAACTGACTTCTTAGCGTATGGAGGAATGCTTGCGCAATCTTGATACGTTAAGAACGTACGGTTCGATATATACTTTTAGCTCTTTACTAAAATTTTACTTTTTTGTTATCATCATGTCAAAGATCGTTTCTCTTTTCAGAGACTGTGGAGAATAACGGATTCGAACCGTTGACCCTCTGCGTGCAAGGCAGATGCTCTAGCCAGCTGAGCTAATCCCCCGTAAGAGTTTTCGGAGTAGTCCCAGGCAGAGTTGAACTGCCGACCTCTACATTATCAGTGTAGCGCTCTAACCAACTGAGCTATAGGACTAGTTCAACCTTGTCTACCTGTTGCGTTAGACTCGGCTTCTTTTTTCTCTTGTTTATCTCTATCTATAATTGCTATAGACGCTCGATCTATATATTATAAATAAACAAGTACCAGTAGTACAAAAACAGAACCTTGAAAAGTCATTTCGAACGACATCGCTCCAGAAAGGAGGTGTTCCAGCCGCACCTTCCGGTACGGCTACCTTGTTACGACTTAGCCCCAATTACCAGTTTTACCCTAGGACGCTCCTCGCGGTTACGTACTTCAGGTACCCCCGGCTTTCATGGCTTGACGGGCGGTGTGTACAAGGCCCGGGAACGTATTCACCGCGCCATGGCTGATGCGCGATTACTAGCGAATCCAGCTTCACGAAGTCGGGTTGCAGACTTCGATCCGAACTGAGAGAGGTTTTTGGGATTAGCATCCTGTCACCAGGTAGCTGCCTTCTGTACCCCCCATTGTAACACGTGTGTAGCCCCGGACGTAAGGGCCGTGCTGATTTGACGTCATCCCCACCTTCCTCACATCTTACGACGGCAGTCTCTCCAGAGTCCTCAGCATGACCTGTTAGTAACTAAAGATAAGGGTTGCGCTCGTTATGGCACTTAAGCCGACACCTCACGGCACGAGCTGACGACAACCATGCAGCACCTTCACACCTGCCTTGCGGCTAACATGTTTCCACGTTATTCAGGTGCAATTTAAGCCCGGGTAAGGTTCCTCGCGTATCATCGAATTAAACCACATGTTCCTCCGCTTGTGCGGGCCCCCGTCAATTCCTTTGAGTTTCACCGTTGCCGGCGTACTCCCCAGGTGGAATACTTAATGCTTTCGCTTGGCCGCTTGCTGTATATCGCAAACAGCGAGTATTCATCGTTTACTGTGTGGACTACCAGGGTATCTAATCCTGTTTGATACCCACACTTTCGAGCCTCAGTGTCAGTTGCAGTCCAGTGAGCTGCCTTCGCAATCGGAGTTCTTCGTGATATCTAAGCATTTCACCGCTACACCACGAATTCCGCCCACCTCTACTGTACTCAAGACTGCCAGTTTCAACTGCAATTTTACGGTTGAGCCGCAAACTTTCACAACTGACTTAACAATCCACCTACGCTCCCTTTAAACCCAATAAATCCGGATAACGCTCGGATCCTCCGTATTACCGCGGCTGCTGGCACGGAGTTAGCCGATCCTTATTCATATGGTACATACAAAATTCCACACGTGGAAAACTTTATTCCCATATAAAAGAAGTTTACAACCCATAGGGCAGTCATCCTTCACGCTACTTGGCTGGTTCAGACTCTCGTCCATTGACCAATATTCCTCACTGCTGCCTCCCGTAGGAGTTTGGACCGTGTCTCAGTTCCAATGTGGGGGACCTTCCTCTCAGAACCCCTATCCATCGTTGTCTTGGTGGGCCGTTACCCCGCCAACTAACTAATGGAACGCATCCCCATCTCATACCGAAATTCTTTAATAATCCGATCATGCGAAAGGACTATGCCATCGGGTATTAATCTTTCTTTCGAAAGGCTATCCCCGAGTATGAGGCAGGTTGGATACGTGTTACTCACCCGTGCGCCGGTCGCCATCTTTAGTTTGCAAGCAAACTAAAATGCTGCCCCTCGACTTGCATGTGTTAAGCCTGTAGCTAGCGTTCATCCTGAGCCAGGATCAAACTCTTCATTGTAAAAGTATTGTTAATCTGCCGTTAGGCAGGTTTTTGCTCTGTTCAGGATGCCGTACAATTTATTGACTCTTTTCAATTACCTGTGTTTCACTTGTATTGCTACATGGGAAACAAGTATTGACGGTTCTATTTTTTAACTTGTACTACTTGTATTGTTTATCAATATTTCAAAGAACTTGTCGCTTTCGTTTCAAAAGCGGGTGCAAAGGTAAGAGGTTTTATTTTAACTGCCAAACTTTTTTGGAAGTTTTTTTTGTTTTTTCTTTTCAACTCGTTTCTCAGGCTCTCTTGCGAAAGGGAAAGAATAATCATAAAAGAAAAAAAGCAAAACCGCTTTCTTTGCGAATCGGACTGCAAAGATAAGAACTTTTATTTATTTATTCCAAACTTTTTCGGAACTTTTTTTGTTTTTATCGTTAAGCGGTCCTGCGCTTTGTACACTAAGTCATTTTATCAAGGCTTTCTTCTCTTGGAAAGCGGGTGCAAAAGTACGCCCTTTTCATATATGCTCCAAATATATTCTGCTCTTTTTTCTAATTATTTTTGAATGTTTATGCTAACTCGTTGATTGATAATGATGTTGTAGAACATGTTTTTTAATAAAGGGACAGGAGTGTGAGGGGACGGGAAAGAAAGGACACCTTATTATATTCACACGTGCGCGTAAAGCGCGCACGAAGAGAGAAAGAAGAGAGAATGAAAAAGGATAGGAGAAGAATCCAAAGAACGACTTTCACAAGCAGACAGAAGATTCAGGAACTCCATACTGAAAAAACGGATAGGGTTACGAAAACTTATTCAGAGGCATAACATGGAATGAAATATGGAGGAATAGAAGATTTATTATTCCATAAGCAAACTGACTAGTTCTCCTAGTGATACATAGGCACACATGAAAAGATTCCGTTCCTACTAGAAACTATTTCGAAAAATCATTTCTCATATTCTCATAGTTTACATAGCAAACATCTATTAATCAACAATATAACACCATGAGAAATAAAATAAGAAACGGCATTTCTCATGGTTTTTATGCCATTTTGCCTCAACAACCATGTATTTCTCATACTTATTTAAATCATTTCTCATTAGGCATAAAACAGCATGAACCGGATTTGAAGAATCTGAAACATTTATTATGCACTTGAAAAAGGTATGGAGAACCGTTCAATAAAATATCTGCGGAAAAACTAAAAGACCAGGAAACAATAATCGGCTTCAAGGCAAGTAGCAACAAGGATAGCACTTAATTACACATTATCAAGCAGTTATCAAGATGATAAAGAACGACATACGTATGTTTTTCTATAAGCATTTCTATCGTTGCACTCCAGTACACAGGCTTGTGCACTTTAGTGCACATACCTAAGCACTCTAGTGCACAAACCTGTGTACTGGAGTGCAACAAGATAGATGGCTATAGAAAAACATAACAATGATTAATCAAAAACATAGAGACAACAGGTGAACGGCATAAAAACAAGCTATAAAACACAGGAAGTGGATAGGAAGTTGACAGAAAGTTGGTAGAAAGTCAGCAAGGAATTAGCAGAAAATTGGCAGGGAGCCGACAAAAGGCTGATGGGTTGACTGGCGAAAAAGCCAAAGAAAAGAAGAACATTGAATCGGGCAAAATCAGAAAAGAAATACAAGGGTAATGGATGAGAAATACGATAAAAAAGAGAGAAAAACTATGAAAATAAGACTAAAGCCAATGAGAAACGGTTGAAATAGGTATGAGAAACACATGGTTTTTGAGGCAAAATGGCTGAAAAACAATGAGAAATGCCGTTTCTTATTTTATTTCTCATGCTGATATATTATTGATTAACAACACATTGACTTATAAACAATGAGAACATGAGAAATGAAAATGAAAAATCGTTTCTAGTATGGATTTAAGTTTTTCTGTAGTCTCCCGCTCTGCCTGAGCTTATCTGGTAAGAAAATAAACTTCAAACATTTACCCTTTCCGCACGCCAATCCCTAAAAACAAAGAGATTAAACGTGGAAAAGGGTAAATGTGAGATGATTCAATCCGGCAATCTATTGACGGAACAAAAAGAATTGCGGACGAGTATATAGCTGTATATCTTTTACTTTACCGGATAAGAACGAGCCTTCACGCACTTTCACCCGTAGGGCAGAAACTTTATATATCTCCTTCATGTCAATAATAATCTGATGAGGATGGTCAGAACCGACAGTCGGATCTGTGTGCCAAAATGAAGAGACATCGCCATCGTATAAGTTCTCTCCTACTCCCAAATTTTTATCAGACAGTTCACTACTTACATAGACAACTTCCCATTTTGTCTTATCAATCGCCTGTCCCTTATCGTCCAATAACTCGACTTCTGAAATACAAGCCTGATTGTCATCGGTATAAGAAGAAAGCGTTTCGATGCAAAAATGGCGTAATGTTGTGGCAACGGGAAATTCAAATAGCTGCCATTCATTAGATTCCTGTACGGTGGCTTTCAGCGCAATATCTCCCTTTTCAAGAATGGGAGTTCCTTGGACGATACGGCGTTGTCCCTGTTGGTAGTTCTTATCCACTCCCAAGCTGTCGAGTATCGGTTGGTTCAAACCTTGCAAAGAACGGTTTCCGGCATCTTCCATTTCAAAAACAACGATTTCATTCTCCCCTTCTTTCAGCCAGGGAGCAGGCACGTATAAAGTCTGCTGCGGGCCGATGTTCCAAAAACGTCCGAGTGATTTTCCATTTACCCAAACAGCGCCTTTTCCCCATTGGCTCATATCGACAAAACAATCCCCTTTCTTTTGAAGGTTGAATACGCCCTTATGGAAAGCCGGAACTCCACGCACCGGTTCGCCGAAATTCAGTTCGGACACCTTTTCTTTATAAAGAGGAAGCGGAGTAATAGACCATCCGGTCAGTTTTTCATCTCCCCATAGCACTTGGTTTGTAATCCCTTTGCGGTTGAACTGTATATCAGGGCCATAGTTGACGCGACCAGTGTTTTCCACCAATATCTCCAAGACGGCAGGCGCCTGTGGAATATCCAATAGTACATTATTCTGATTGTAACGGCGGTCCAGGCTTGCCACCTGTTTTCCATTCACCAGAATCACGGCATAATCACGCAAATCCTGTATAATCATTTTTTGTTTGCCGGCCTTGTTGATAGTGGTCTGATAATGTATATAACCAAAATCAACTCCCAAATCTTCCATCGAGAGCACATTCTCCGATTCGGTAGTCTGATGGAAAGCCGCTTTTAGCGGAGCACTCTCTTTCAGTTCAATCGCAGCGAAGGACGTTGTCGGATTATCGGCAGGCACATCAGGCAATACCGTTCCTTCGGGCAAATACTTCTGAATCACTTCCCTGAAAGCATGATATTTCGGGTAACAGTTTCCCCATTCGCCCAAAGGCGCGTCATAATCATAGCTTGTGGGTTGCGGACGATAGCCCCCAGCTGTATTCGCACCGTTCGTATACCAGAAGTTTGTTCCTCCGTGAAACATATACATACTGACGGACACACCATGTCCCAGCATCCAATCCAGTTGCTCCGCCGGACGTTTATAATCGACCGTCGAATGATGCTGTCCCCATACGTCGAACCATGCCGGATAAAATTCCGCTACAAAATACGGGCCGCCGGGATGATATTTATCCACAATCTTAAAGATATCTTCGCTGAACACTCCGTTCAATGTGGGCAACGCCCCGTCGATATGCCCGGCCTCAACCTGTCCGCCACCGTCACAAGTAAACAACGGGACATTGAATCCTGCCTCCTTTATCATATCGCGGAGAGCAGCCAGATATTCCTTATCCGCATCGTAAGAGCCATACTCGTTTTCCACCTGTACCATCAGTATATTCCCGCCATTGTTGATAGTCAGCGGAGCCAGTTGTTCACCGAGCGCCTTTATATACCGTTCGCAATATTGCAGGAAACGGGCGTCCTTGCTGCGGTAGACCATATCCTTTTCTTTCAGCAGCCAGGAAGGATAACCGCCGAAGTCCCACTCCGCACATACATAAGGTCCCGGACGGAGAATCACATACAAGCCTTCTTCCTGTGCCAGGCGTACAAACTCGGCAACATCCGCCTGCCCGCTGAAGTCAAACTCACCGGGCTGACGCTCGTGAAAATTCCAGAATACATAAACCGAAATAGTGTTCAGTCCCATCGCACGGGCTCTTTGCAACCGGTCGCGCCAGTATTCGTGAGGGATACGGGGATAATGCATCTCCCCGCAAATCAACTGTACATCCTTACCATTGACAACAAAGGTCCCTTCATCTATCCTGATACGTTCTTTCGGAGAAAAACAGCCCCCCGAAAGAAACGGTATCAACAAACAAAGCAGAATTTTATAAAGTCGTTGTTTATTCATCTGTCCCCCTCTTATTTTACAAAAGCATGTTGATATTTAGAAACCTTGTTCCATCCGCCGCGTGTAAAATCGGGAACTGCCACCGGAGCCGAATTATTCTCAATGGAAAGACGGGTCAGCTCCGCCATGCAGCACCATTCCGCCAAATCATAGACATCCATATCCAGCGGCAACCCATTGCGCAAGCAATAAACCAGACGATAATCCATTATATAATCCATACCACCATGACCACCGACTTTCTTGGCTGTCTCTTCCAGTTCCACATGGATAGGATGCTTGTACGCGTTCATCATTGCCACTTTCGCTTCCTCGGGCATAGCACCGTGAGCGTTCAGGTTCTCATGATTAAGCACCATGTTCGTATCCACCTGCTCGGGACGCAGGCAATATTCCTCAACCGGATATTTGCTGGCGTATCCGTCGGTGCCGACCAACTGATACATACGGCTATAAGGACGCGGAGTCATCACATTGTGCTGGATAAGCATCGTCTTACCGTTTTCGGTACGAATCACGGTAGTAGTCTGGTCGCCGTTCTGAAAGTCTTTCACTTCTTCGCCTGTCGTTTTCCGGATATATGCCGGACCGTTCACAGCCTTTGTATCCATCGACACCAGCGTTTTCATACGGTCGCCCCGATGAATATCAAGCAATTGGCAGGCAGGCCCGATACCGTGTGTAGCATATACGTCGCCACGGTTGTTGCGATTGTAGTCCATACGCCAATTATTCCAATAAGACGACCAATAATCTTCCAGATTGTGGATATACGCCCCTTCGACATGCAGAATCTCACCAAACACGCCCCGTTGAGCCATGTTCAATGTGGTAAGTTCAAAGAAATCATACACGCAGTTTTCCAGTTGCATACAGTGCTTACGAGTCTTTTCGGAAGTATTGATGAGAGCCCATATTTCTTCCAATGTCATAGCGGCAGGCACTTCAATGGCTACATGTTTTCCGTGTTCCATTGCATAAATACCCATTTCGGCATGATGTCTCCAGTCTGTCGCCACATAGACAAGGTCGATATCATCCCTGTCACATAACTGTTTCCATGAATTTTCATCCCCATAATAAGCAGTAGCTTCCGGCAGGCCGGCTTCACGCAGGATATTCTGCGCATTTTCCACACAATCCTGGCGAATGTCGCATAAAGCCTTAATCTGTGTCCCCGGAATATGCGTGAAACGGGCGACAGCTCCCGGTCCGCGTATCCCCAGTCCGATGAATCCGACACGTACCGTATCAATTTTGGGAGCAGTCAGCCGAATCACGTCCTCCTGTCCGGCAGGACGTACCGGCGTTTCCACCACGATAGGCTGAACCGCCTCTCCTTTCTTTTGCTTACACGCTGCAAAGGCGATAAACAAAAATACCATTGTTAAACTGAAAAATATCTTTTTCATAATCCTTAATCCTTATTGCTTATAATAAATTAGTTTAGTCACATTCTTCTCAAAAATTATTGATTGCTTTCCGGGCTTTGTCCACCATTTGTTCCGCGGGGGTATCGGTCAGACGTTCCAGACGGAAGTCCGACAATATCTGTCCAATCCGTTTCAACTTGGCAGGATGGTTCCTGAATTCAGCTTTCAGGATACGTACCTTCTCAAAGTCCTGAATTCCTATAACTTATCTATTACGACAAATCAGTGAAGGAAATGCTTCCTGTTTTGAAAAGATGTATAAGCGGTACTTTAAGAAATGTTATTCAATTGCATTATATTTCGTTCAGTCAACCTCTTCCGCCGAGGATGTATTATCTGATGTTTTCCTCACTTTATGGAATAAACGTGAGAACCTGAAAGATGTGAAAGACTGGGATTCTTATTTATTTATAACGGTCAAGAATCATGCTATCACATTTTTAGAGAAAAATCGTCAGGATAACCTAAGTTCTATTGACCAATTTACAATAGAGATAGCGGGAAACGAACTTACACCGGAAGAAAAACTGCTGAAAAAAGACATGGAAGAAAATATGCAGCAAGCCATCCAACAACTGCCAGAAAAAACCAGAATCGTTTATTGTATGGCAAAGGAAGAATATATGAGCTATAAACAAATCAGCGAAGCGCTGGACATATCCGAAAGAACTGTCAATACGCACATGACAACAGCTATCCGCAAATTGACGGAAAGCCTGCAAAAATACTTTAGATAACCGCCGGACGTTTCATGCACAAAACTCTGTGCGAAACCGGTGGTAGCCACTGCTACACACAATGCAGCAGTGACTGTTAAAAATCAAAATGTACTTTTCATGTTTCACTTTTTTCAAAATGATTCCGCCGGCACGTAAAGGTATCGGTGCTTTATATTCCTGAGGTTTTCCTCCATTCACCGTATATTGAATAGTGCCCGCTTTCTGCCCGGAAGTGATCTCCACTGTTCCGGCACGGTCACGGGTTATGGACAGGGGAAGTTCTCCTGAAGGTTCGACTGCAGCGATAGCAGATAAATCCGTACCCGATGGGCGTATGATGAATCCCATGTTATGATGTCCGGCATACACACAGTCTTTTGCCAAAGGAACCGGACCGCAGCTATTCCCCCCTAATCCTGTTACGGCACAATCCAGATATAAATACGTATCACCTGCTGCAGGTAGTTGATACGGATGGGATGCCAGAATCATATCCAAAGACGAGTAAGGCAAAGCAGATACAGACAACCGGCCGGTAGCAATAAAAACAGCCCCTTTATGTTGCGAATCGGTCAATGCACACCAACGGACATCTTCATGATTACCCATATTCTGCGGTTTGGGGAAATTTATAAATTCATTGGCAACCTTATTTTTATGTATTTCTATAAACTGGCTGCTTTTACGATCGGAATAATTATCAATAGGCCCGCGACCATAATATGTGAAATCTCCAAATTTCCGGGGTACTTTCATCACATAACCCAAGCGCGGCAAAGCCAAATTCGGCCGGTTGGAAGTTATACTGGCTTCCAACTCAATAGAGCCGTCTTGATAGACTGTCCATATCTGATTGGTTACGAATTTAAAGTCATCACTTTCGAAAGGCCTGTCGGAACGCTCCTCAATCCGGTTCTTGCCGGAATACATGCCTCCACTGATAAACGCACCGTTAGGTGCTTGTGACTCTACCGTAAAAGATAATATGACCGAGCCATTTTCCTGCGCTTGTATATAATGACTGATTGCCTTATGCCGAAGATTATGCAGTCCGTTATCAAACCAAGAGGAAAAAAACCAATTGTCATTATTGACAAAAGCTCTCAAAGCATTTAATTCAGGACCGTTCCCTTCTGTTATGATAAATTCGCCATTATATTTCAAACTATAAATGCTTCCGGCAGATTTGTCGAACGTTACTTCAAATCCGGCGCCTTTGACAGATACAATATTCTCTCCCGACTTTATACCGGAAAGTTCCAATTTCTTTCCGGATGAAGCTACCTCGCTTATCGCCGGGCGGCTACCGGCTTCTTTTATCAGAAGTTGTTCTTCCGCTACTACATAACCTTTATCCGCCCAAGGCATCTTTTCCTTCAAACAGAATTGGATTTTCAAGAAATATTCTGATTGTCCGGACAGGGATTGATGCACGTATGGAACGGTGACAAGTTTCCTCGTCCGCGGAGCTACACTTCCCAAGGATACAATATCTGATTTTATTTCTTTCCCATTCTCATAAAGCGAATATTTCACCAGATAATCTGCAAGGTCCTTAAAATAGTATTTATTGAAGACCTCTAATATTCCTTTTTCTATATCAACAACTTTTATCCCTATATGCTGATATACTTTCTTTACTTCGTAATATTGAGGCTTTGGCTCCAAATCACCGAACATGATTCCATTCATAACAAATTGCCCGTCATTCGGTACATCTCCAAAATCACCGCCATAAGCCAGATAACGAGCTCCGGTTGCCGGATCATAATTGTATAGAGACTGGTCTACCCAATCCCAGATAGCTCCTCCACACAGAAAATTAGTTGATTCGATTGCTTCCCAATAACTGGCAAGATTACCACAGGCATTCCCCATTGAATGTGCATATTCGGAAATATGGAACGGATATTTTATATCATACTTTCCTTGTGCCGCCCCACTGACCCAATCTACAGAAGGATATTGATTGGAGCCCATATCGACTATATCATTATTCCGTTCATACTGTACGGGACGCGAAGTGTCGAATTTCTTCAACGCCCGACAGGCGGCAACGAAATTATTTCCTGGTCCTCCCTCATTGCCTAACGACCAAATCACAATAGACGGATTATTAACATTGCTATGTACCATCTCCATTACACGTGCAATATGCGCTTTCTCCCATTCTATCGGATGAGAAAGAGAAGCTTCTTCATAGCGGAATTCATGTGACTCCAGATTAGCCTCATCCTCCAGATAAATTCCGTATTTATTGCAGAGATGATACCAATAAGGGTCGTCCGGATAATGGGAGTTTCGTACATGATTAATATTGGCCCGCTTCATCAGCATAATCTCCTTTTCCATTATCTCCCGTGAAACAGTATGTCCGGTAGACGGAGTGGATTCATGACGATTAACACCTTTCAACTTTACCGTCTTACCGTTCACATAGTAATATCGTCCTGCCAGCCCAAACTCATCCTCTGAGGCCGGTGTATCCCTGATTTCCACTTTACGAAAACCGACAAGAGTCGAAACTGTCTCTAGCGTCCGGTTCTTTTTGTCTTTCAATTCTGCTACCAATGTATAGCAATAGGGAAATTCGGCCGACCATTTCCGAGGTGTTTTCACTTGAAACACTGTTTGTATGTCTGCCGATTCTCCCGGCACAACTTCTTTTACAACTGTTGACAGCAGGTTGTCGACCAATGTATTCTCGTCAGAATAGAGTTTATTGGCATATAGTGAATAATAAATCTTATAGCCTTTAACCGCCTTCTTATCAAGATTACGGATTTCCGCCTTAATCGTCAAAGAGCCGTCCGAAAAGTTTTCGTCCAAATCGGGAATAGCTACCAAATCACGGATGTGCACCTTCGGCACTGCATGCAAAGATACTGTGCGAAAAATGCCCGGAAGACGAAACATATCCTGAGCTTCCAGAAATGAACCGTCGGAATTGCGATACACTTCGGCAGCAACTACGTTTTTACCTTTCCGCAAGTAAGGAGTGATATTAAAACTAGCCGTATTACGGGAATTTTTGGAGAAACCTATATAGTGACCGTTAATCCAAAGATAGAAGAAAGAATCTACGCCATCAAAATTAATGAATACTTCACGTTCCTTCCAATCCTCCGGAATATCAAACTCACGACGATAAGAGCCAACCTCGTTACGGTGCTTATAAGTAGCCCAATGGGTTGGCGGGGTACGCATCACGCCATTTTTCCAGTCACCTATTTCTACATGCTGTACGAAGATTACAGATTGGTTCACATAAACAGGTGTGCCGTACTTCTGACTTCCATCTTTCTGAATTCCATAAATATTCCAATTGGAAGGCACAGAAATCAAATCCCAGGAACTGACATCAAATTCGGGCTGATAAAACTCTTTCGGACGCATTTCAGGAGCAGGAGCCCAATGAAACTTCCAATCTCCATCCAGAGATTTCCAATATTTACTATTTTCCGGCAACACTTTCCGGGCACTCTCAAGATTGGAAAAAGAAAAGAAATAAGCATGCGGCTGCTCCTTGTTCAATGCCAGTTGTTCGGGAGATTCCCATTCGTTTCCATTTGGAGCAGGTGATGATGCATAAGCAAAACCTTTTAAAGGTTCGTTTGCTAGAGCTTGTACAGTTAATGCGCTATACAATACAGTAGTTAACAAAATTCTGTGCATGGTATTTTCAGGTTGTTCTGATAATAAAGACACAGATATTTTGCTAAATACGTAGTCGAGCCAATAAAAAACTTTTTAAGCTATGCCCAACAATACTTGTTCTATCGCTGTCAGTTCTTCAACAGTAAAGTCTAAGTGTTCCAATGCTTTGAGATTGTCTGCCAACTGATTCACGGAACTTGCCCCCACTATCACCGATGTCATCCTTTTATCTCTCAGCACCCATGCCAGTGCCATTTCTGCTAATGTCTGTCCACGACGACGGGCTATTTCATTTAACTGCCGGGCAGCTTCTATCTTTTCGGGAGTAACTTGCGAACGCTGAAGGAAACCGGAAGAGCGTGCGGCGCGCGAGCCTTCAGGGATACCGTTCAAATATTTGTCAGTCAGCAAGCCTTGCGCCAAAGGGGAAAAGGCGATAAAGCCGGAACCGAACTCTGCAGCCAAAGGAAGAGTTTCGGCTTCCACCGCACGGTCGAACATGCTGTAACGGTATTGGCTGATAAGACAAGGTACACCTACTTTTGCCATCATTTCGTAGGCAATGCGCGCTTGTTCGGGGGGATACTTGGATATTCCGATATAGAGGGCTTTGCCTTGCTTTACTATATCAATCAATGTTTGAATCGTTTCTTCTACCGGAGTTACTCCGTCATAACGATGGCTATAAAAAATATCGAAATACTCCAATCCTGTGCGACGGAGACTCTGGTCGATACTTGCCATCAGATTTTTGCGGGAACTATTGCCGCCATAAGGTCCCGCCCACATTTCATGTCCGGCTTTGGAAGAGATAATCATTTCATCCCGATAACCTTGGAAATTCTCTTTCATAATACGTCCGAAATTGGTTTCCGCACTTCCGGGAGCAGGACCGTAGTTATTTGCCAAATCGAAATGGGTGATACCATGGTCGAAAGCATACTTTATCATATCAGTTGCCACGGTGAAGTCGTCCACACTACCGAAGTTGTGCCACAATCCTAAAGAAATAAGAGGTAACTGCAAGCCGCTCTTGCCGCAATATTTATACTGCATACGGTCATAACGGTCGGTTGCCGACTGATAAGTGAATGAATTATCCATATGATTAACGATTTCTTTTTTTCTTTTACAAAGAAAGAAAAAATATGCCAGATAGCATCCCTACTAATCAATAAAATGGCTCGATTATCCTACATTAACCAATCACTCATCTAGAGGAAGTTTTTGTTTCTCGGTGTGAAACTTTTTGTTCCAAGCAGCCGGAAACTAAGGTCCCCGGCAATGAAGCAAATGATTAGCCTATATGAAAGAAAGTTTAGAACTGGAAGTAAATAAACGGCTGAATCTCCGAACTTTTCATCTGGATAACTACATAAATCAGAACGACCATCATCAGCGCTTTCCCCACAAACGGCATACGGATGACGCCCCGGCATACCGCATTCTCCCAACTATCGGGTGCAAAATGAAGCAGGAAACCGAGCAGCATCAATGCAAAGACTTTCCAATAACCTTCCAGCAATTGCGGGAATAGCTGAGGACGGAAAGTGGTGAATATCTGTTTCAACATATCCATCGAGTTTTGGAAATCGGCATTGCGGAAGAATATCCAGCAGAAACATACGAAATGAAAAGAGATAATCACTCCGAATATACGACGCCAACCGTGGCTTTGCTCGCCTTTCTTGCGCCCGGTGATTGTCATCCACATTTTGTGCAATGCCAAAGCAACACCGTGGAAGGTTCCCCACAGTACAAAATTCCAGGATGCTCCGTGCCATAATCCGCCCAAAAACATAGTGATTATCAGATTCAGGTATTGACGGAACTTTCCTTTCCGGTTTCCACCTAAGGATATGTATAAATAGTCTTTCAGCCAACTGGACAGGGAGATGTGCCACCGACGCCAAAATTCGGTAATGGAAGCGGACTTATAAGGAGAATTAAAGTTCAGGTTGAAATGGAACCCCAGCAGCAAAGCGATACCGATAGCCATGTCACTATATCCGGAGAAGTCGCAGTAAATCTGCAAAGCATATCCGTAAAGCCCCATCAGGTTCTCAACTCCCGAATAGAGAGTGGGATTGTCAAAGATACGCTCTACAAAGTTGACACTGATATAGTCGGAGATTATCGCTTTCTTGAACAAGCCGGAGAGAATCAGGAAAATTCCCCGTCCGAACATCTCCTGCGAGACAAAGAGCGGTTTTCGTATCTGCGGGATAAAGTCGCGGGCACGAACGATAGGGCCTGCCACCAACTGCGGGAAGAAAGATACATAGAAAGCATAATCCAGCAGGTTCGTCAGAGGTTTTATATCTTTCCGGTAGACGTCGATGGTGTAGCTCAGGGACTGGAAAGTAAAGAAGGAGATACCGACCGGCAGGAAGATGTCGAGTGCCGTGAACTCCCCTCCCATCAAGGACGCAATGACTCCGCCCAGGAAATTGGTATATTTGAAATAGGCAAGAAGCCCCAAATTGACACTTAAGCTCAGAGCCACCAATCCCTTACGTTTCCAATAGCCTTCGGCACGAGCCATGAGTTGCGCCAGGAAGAAGTCGCAAACGGTGACGAGGGCGAGCAGAAAGAAATAAGTGCCGCTACTCTTGTAGTAGAAGTAATAGGAAAAGAGGGTGACAAACAAGATACGGGCAGTATATTTGTGCTGTAACAACACGTACACAACCATAAAAGCAGCAAACAGCCAAAGAAAGATACCACTGCTGAATATCATCGGTGCTTGCGGGTCGTAAGTAAATACCTCTTTTAGTCTGCTGAAATCTATATCAATGGGAAACATAATCGTTATATGCTTTGATGATGGCTTGGTATAATAAATTTCCTTGAAGGATATATCCTTCGGGTAGATAATGTACATGATCGGGACGCATCAATTTGGCTTCCGTCCAATTGGTGCAGGCGCGACGCTTGCCTCCGACTACATCGTACATATCCCATACCAGCAGGCGGTTATTTTTAGCATAGCGGCGGATTGTCTCTGCGGCTGTCGCCGTGCGGGGATTAATGGCATAGGTACGTCTGCGCCTTCTTTGCCGGAAACTTTCATACGAGCCCGGCGGAGTCGTGAAAAGAATAGGCACATTGGGGAGACTGTCGCGCAGGAGTTTGACAAGTTCGTCCATCTGGTTGTAATGTACGTTGATACTGTAACGCCGGTTATGGCTTTCGTTCGTCCCGAAAGAAAGAATCAGCAGCTCGGGTTTCAAGGCTGCGATTTCGGCGATACGGTCGGGATGGGTAAAGGTGAGACAGGTAGCTCCGTTCACCCCTTTGTCAATGTAGGAGACAGCCCCGAAGGTCTCGGTCAGGCGGGCTCCGGTAGTCTGCGGATAAATATGCCCGCGCACGTGGCTGTCGCCGATATGAACGATGCGGACTGTATCTTCGGACAATCCGGCATGCACTTGGCGGATATGTTCGAAGACAGGAGCCAACAAGGCAATGCTGTCGATAATCTCATTCCGTCCGGTTTCGCGGAAAACTGTCGGAAAGAAGACTTGTGCAGAGATGGTATCATTCGCCCAGGTCATTTCACGCAAGGGTTTGATTTTCTTTAAAGTCTTGCCTAACGGCGGACAGGCAGGAATACGGTCTTGTGCTGTTATCTTTAAAAGAAAACAGGGAGCAGTCAGGATTCCCGCCAATATAAGTATAAAGACAGGCAGCAGGTTATTCTTTCTCATAGGCTTTTCTCCTGTCATATTGTTCTTTACCGTATATCAATGTTTCATAAAGCAGTCCTGCCAGGTGCTTGCCGCCCCGGAAGTTTATATGCGTATAGTCGTAGTTTGCCATGGACGGTTTGGCATGAACCAGTTTCGCCATGCTGCCATCACCGCCCATTGCCTCGAACATATTCCAAAAGGCGATACCGCTTTCGGCGGCAATGTTCTGCTGATAACGAATCAGATTCTTGACCCCCGGCATGGTGCGAAGGTCGCCGTTCTCGTTTTTGTAGTCACGGTCGCCGACACTCAACAGCAGGATTCCGGCTTGCGGAAAGCATGTTTTCAGATGTTCGATGGCTGCCAGCAGTCCTTTTTGGTAGTTATCGTAATTGCGTCCTCGTTCGGTAGCGACGTTCAACCCGTATTCGAGAATAATCAAGTCGTAGGGGCGTTGGCGGTTAAACTCTTTCAGCATTTGTTGCGGGATGCCGCGCAGGGAAAGTCCGGAACTTCCACGTAATGAGAAGTTATCAAGAATGATACCTTGCTTTCCATCCATTGCCAATCCGTAGAAGAGCGTGGAGTCGGCACGGTCTACCGTCCAGCGGATAGAGCCGATACGTCCGTCTACTTGCACTTCCTGCAGACTTTTGGAAGGCGCCAATACGTAACTCCTGCTGTCTCCTCTGTTCACACGGGCGGAGAGATGAACGGAAGCTTTATTATAAAAGAAGATAGAGGCACGCTGGCAGGTATCGAGCAGCGAAGCGTATTTGTTCTGCCCGCGCAACTCTACATAAGCTCCGTTTCGGGGAACGAAATAATGACCGGAGATGCCTTGTTTCTTCCTGTCGAAATAAACACTGTCCGTCACTGCGTGACTTGACCATCCGCTGAACATATGCCGCACCGTAGGACGATAGCCGCTTGTCATGGAAGTGATGGTGACAAAACCTACTCCGCAACCACCGAATCTTTTTTGGAGCATCTCCCGCAGGTCGGCGGTAAAGATGTCCGCTTCGATAAAGGAGTCACCGAATACGGCAATACGCACTAAGTTGTCACCGGAACCGGAAGTCCCGGAAGAAACACGGTCGAGGGCTTCATAAAAGGGAGCCATTCCACGGTAGGTAGAATCGCTGTAATCTTCAATGCAGGTCATACCCGCACGGCAGGTATCTACAAACTCCGGTTTCACGACGGGCGGCAGAGGGATGCTGTCCGAATCGGCTGCGGCGGTATCCGCGTCCGGATAGCGGAGGTCGCTCAAAAGGTCGACACGCCGCATGGTGTGTCCGTCGACGGTGATGGCAGGCAGCCAATGAAGCCCGAGCAAAGCGGCAAATACCGTCAGCACAAGCCACAAGGAATATGTCAGATAGTTCTTGATTATCTTCATCTTATCTAAAAATAGGAATAGGGGATGCAAACTTAGATAAAAATGACGAAAATGCCGAACGAAAAGGAATAAAAGTCAGCAAAAGATATGGTTGATACGCATTTGCAGAAGTCAATCACGTTGCCGACGAAAGATGCTACCGCTTGCCCGGAAAGAGGGATTACGGTATCGCTTCCAAATACATCTCTTTAAGATTCAGAATAACTTTCGAGAACCTCTCCAACAGGTTCACGCCCATCAGCATAGCCATACTCAACGTATTCGCTCCCAATTCTTACTGATGATTGTTCAGCAGTTCTCCCGTATGAACGAAAGGAACAGACAGGCTAAAAGGATAAGTTCCTTTGCCATCTTATCAGGTGTTTTAGTGTGAAGCTAAGGACAAAGCTAATGAAAAAGAGTTCGTCTCAGTTTATATCAACCTTCCCCCTAAAATAACAAAAGAAAAACTTGCTAATCTACAATATTTTACATAATATTGTAATCGTCCAAGTCGCACACCCAAACAATACTCTTATGAAAGCACGAATCAAACCGGGCACGCTTGTCCTTATCCTCTCAGAGCCGCTCACGGTCTTAATGCGCACCGGGAACGACTACTTGTCCTTCTTCTCTTTTGCTGCTATCTATACAACTAACGTTATTTATCACATTGACAAGCATTTGGAGTTTCCATCCGTTTCCCGCAATGGACACGACCGTATCCATGCATGGAAACAGTCGTATCAACGTATGGAAACGAGTGTGTCAATGTATGGAAACGGTCGTGTCAATGCAACGACACAGACGTTTCGCATAAAGCAACCAACCGTTTCCTATATAGGTAATGATTGCAATATTATCACACTATAAAAACCAATTCCTATGAAACTACTGAAAGAAAACAGAACAGACGCGGCGATTCTCTTGCTGCTCGCAGTTTGGGGAGTATATGAAATACTCGCGGAGACATTTGTGTATGACAGATTCGTCTCTATCGCCATTTGTATGATGTTGGTGTGGCTGTTTCCCATGTGTTGCCGGACTACAAAACCGGAAGACTCCGGCTTCAGATACAAAGCCATGCAATATGCGCTGACGTTTGCACTGACGCTGCCTTGCGCCCTTAAGATTACGGAAGTACTGCGCGGACACGCGCTACCCGCCGACAATATCAAACTTGTTTTCATAAGTATCTTTGTGCAGAGCGCCTGTTTCCTGCTCTTCAAGTACAAGGCAAAGAGGTAACAGGTGAAAAAACAAGTATTCTATCAGTCATTCATCCATAAACAACACTTTTATGAATCCACTCATCAAGTTAACCCTATTCGCAACCATTCTCTTAGGGCTGCTCACAGTCTTGACGTGTACTGAGAACGATACATGGTTCACCTTCTCTTTTGCCGCCATTTGTACTACAAGCGGCGTGTTCCTCGGGCAGCTAATCAAACAGCCCGGCACGATTTCCCCGAATGTGCTATGGAAACTATGCGGAATGTTTGTGTTTGCCATAGCCGTCTCCGTCTGTATGCATCTCCTGATTGATGATTATGCAATCAAAGTGTCATGTATCGCTTTGACAAATCTGATACTGGCTTTAGCCACCTTATCATATATGCTATATTTCAGGAAACGGTAAACCGAAGCAACTCACCGAGCAAAAGGCTAACAAACGACAGAAGTGCCCCTCAAAAGTCGAATACAAGACTTTTGAGGGGCACTTCTCATCTCCACCGGACGAAGAACTATCCCGTTAAATCGTCCGTTCGATACCCCATACAAAGGCGCGCAAGCCTAACTGTTCGGTCTCCAAGTCCATCTGGTGCAGCGCGTCCAGCAACGGGTCCACCTTCGTATCCTCCACCACCGTGATGATGGCGGAACACATACTGGGCCATGCGTGGCTGCCGTAATGCGGTTCGCCTGTCTTGGAGCCGCGTCCCTGCACCTTATCCAAATACGTAAATCCACGGCAACCCATACGGTCGAGCAATGCTATGATGCGCTCGTAATAAGCCTGGTCGAATGTTATTAATATAGATTTCATTGCGTTTCGTTCTATTTATTTCTTAATGATTTCATCTTTATGCAGTTGGAAGTACTCGTTCATCTCGCGTGCCTGCTTAATCTTGCGGCGTTGGCGGCGAACTCCCACACTACCGAAGATGCAGTACATCACCGGTACGTAAATCAACGTCAGGATGGTAGAGACTGCCAGACCACCGATTACGGAAATCGCCATCGGACTCCACATCTCCGCTCCCTGTCCCGTGCTGACTGCCATCGGAATCATACCGAGAATGGTCGTGGCAGTGGTCATCAATACCGGACGCAAGCGGCTCTTGCCCGCCGTCACCACCGCATTAAGGATGGACTGCCCGCGCTCACGGCAGAGGATGGTGTAGTCGATAAGCACAATACCGTTTTTCACCACGATACCAATCAGCATGATACCTCCCAACAGACTCATCACACTCAATGTAGTATTAGTGATAAACAATGCCATCAAAATACCACTCAGTGCAAAGAATACGGAAAGAATCAGAATGAACGGATAAGTCAGTGACTCAAACTGTGCTGCCATCACGATAAATACGAGAATTACAATCAGAATCCCCAATGTTCCCAAGTCGCGGAACGAATCCTGCTGGTCTTCGTAAGAACCGGAAATCTGTATCGTCACGTCGCCCGGCAAATCCATCTTGTCGATAATCTTATTGCCGGCAGCCACCACGTCGCCCAACGGAACACCCGAGATAACGGCGGAAACGGTCACAATACGTTCGCGGTCTTTACGCTCGATGGTGGGCGGGGCGAAACGTTCGACAACCGTTCCCACATCTTTCACGCGCACCGCCTGTCCCTGTGAATTATAGATAAGGATGTTTTCGATGCTTTCCAGGCTGGTACGGTATTCGGGAGCGTAACGCACCTTGATGTCGTACTCGTCGCCGTCCTCACGATATTTGGAAGCTACGGAACCGTTGATACGGTTGCGCAGGAAGGTACCTGCCGTAGAGAGATTCAATCCGTGCATTGCCAACTTCTCGCGGTCGAAGTCCACCTGGTATTCGGGCTGGTAGTCGCTACGGCTGATATTGACTTCGGTCACTCCCTTCACATTGAGCAGCTCGCGTTTAAGGCATGCCGACACGCTATCGGTCAGCTCCATGTCGTATCCGTAAACCTCGAAGTCGGCGCTTGCCTGGGCAGACATACCCGTGTTACTACCACCAAGAATCACCTGTGCCTTGCTGAATTCAGGATATGCCTTGAGGTCGTCGCGCATTTCGTCACAGACAGTTTCCAACGTCACATCGCGGTCGCCCGGGTCGACAAGGCTGATGTTGAAGGAGATGATATGCGAACCGTTGTCCTGCATAGACGCCCATGTATTATCGGAGTCTGCCTGACCTACTGTATAGTTGCACACTTTCATGATGCCTTTATACTTCGTGCGCCACTGTTCGGTCAGTTTCGCCGAAAGTTCTTGGGCAATCTCCTTGCGCGTACCGATGGGCAACTCTAACTTCACCGCAATACGGGCGTTGTCCTGTGCGGGGAAGAACTCCGTACCGATGCCTTTAGCACACAACAGACTGAGGAGGAAAAAGGCGATACATCCGGAGATAACCGTCCAGCGATGGCGAACCGCCCAGTTGAGCATCCTTGCATACCAGGTGTCGAGTCCGTCGAGCGTCTTCTCAATCGGAGTAAAGAAGAGCTTGAAGGCTTTCGACTGCTTCTTCTGCAAACGGAGCAACTGCGAACAGAGCATCGGCGTGAGCGACAGTGCCGAAACGGTAGAGATGAACATGATAGCACACATCATCCAACCCAACTGTTTGAAAAGCACACCCGACATACCGCTTACCATCGTCAAGGGGAAGAACACGGCAATCATCGTAAGCGTAGAAGCGACTACAGAGATTGCCACCTCGTTCGTACCGTGCACTGCCGCCTGTTTGGGGTCGGAGCCACGCTCGATATGGGTCGTCACGTTTTCGAGCACCACAATCGCATCGTCCACCACCATACCGATAGCAATAGAAAGTGATGAAAGCGAAATAATATTAATCGTATTCCCACTAATCGCCAGGTAAATGAACGAGGCAATCAACGAAAGCGGGATGGTGATACAGATAATCAGCGTTGCGCGCCAGCGTCCCAAGAAGAGGAACACGACGATTACCACGAAGAGCAGGGCATACATGACGGTTTCGGTCAAACTGTCGATGGTGTTGAGGATGTTGTCGGACGTATCGACGATGACACCGATTTTCACGTCGCTCGGCAGGTTCTTCTGAAGCCTCGGCAATGCGTCCGCCACTTTCTTGGAGATTTCCACCGAATTGGCGCCCGCCTGCTTCTGCACGATAATCATGGCACCCTTCACACCGTTGTTATAGGTCTCCTGTGCACGCTCTTCCACAGAGTCGACGATGCGGGCGACATCGCGCAAAAAGACATTCGCCCCATTATACGTACCTACCACTACGTCTGCCAACTGGCGGGAGTCGTCGAACTCGCCTTCTACACGCAACGCGTAGGTTTCACTACCGATATCGAAGTTACCACCAGGGATGTTCCTGTTCTCGGCACCGATAATGGAACTGATGGTTTCGATGGTCAGGTGATAGGCTTCCAGTTTGTTAGGGTCGCAATACACCTGAATCTCACGCTGCGGCGCACCACTGATAGACACGGTTCCGACTCCCGGAATACGTGCCAGCGGGTTTACCACACGGTCGTCCAATATCTTATAAAGCGCAGACTGGCTCTCGTTCGCCTGTACGGAAAGCAGCACGATGGGAATCATGTCCGTACTGAATTTGAAGATAATCGGATTCTCGACATCATCGGGAAGCTGCGAGCTTACCATGTCGAGTTTGTCACGCACATCATTGGTCAGAACATCAATATCGTTACCAAACTCGAACTCCAATGTAATCAATGACATATTCTCGGAAGAACGAGAGGTAATATGTTTCAGGTTACTCACCGCATTCAAGGTATTTTCGAGCGGACGAGTTACATTATTTTCTATATCCGAAGCACTTGCACCGGGATAAGCGGTCATTACCATAATCGTATTCGTATCAATGTCCGGATACAAGTCGATAGGTAATTTGGACAAAGAGAAAAGACCAAAAATCACCACTGCCAGGAAGCAGAGCGAGGTCATAATCGGTTTCTTAACCGCACCTTCGTATAAACTCATGTTTAATAGGTTTTATATCACATTATAAACTTATTTCTCAACTTCTACTTCCACACCGTTCACCAAACGTGACTGGCCGGCAACTACAACCTGAGAATTATCGGGCACACCGGATTTCAGTTCGTATTCCGAGCCCATACGTCTACCTAACTCTACCTTATTATAAGATACTTTACCATCTTTATAAACAAACACGTAACGGTCGCCGGAACCTGCCTGCTTCACGATAGCCAAATCGGGAACAACCACATTGTCGGCCGTACCGAAATTCAACGTCGCCCGAGCAAACATTCCCGGACGCACACGCTGGTCTCTGTTGTCGAGTCTGATTTCTACCTGGAATGTACGGGTAGCTGCGTCTATCGTAGGATAAACCAGATTGATGGTCCCCTTGAATACTTCATCACCATACACATCCAGTTTCACATCTACCGGCGCACCTTTTTTCACTTTGGTGAAATAGGTTTCGGATACGTTAATCAAAAGTTTCACCGGAGTGATCTGTTCTACGACCAATACAGGTGTTCCACCACTGTACATGTCGCCATTGTCATAGTTGCGCGCAGTAACTACACCGTTAATCGGGCTCAGCAGAAAGGTGTTTTCCAACAGATTATTATAAGCAGTCCGTTTTACATCGAGCTGCATCTTCGAAGCATCCCACTCGGATTTGGAAGCACCGCCTACTTTATATAATTCGTTAATACGGTTGAATTCTATTTCCTGATTGTCGAGTTGCAACTTTGTCTGGTCGAGGTTGGCCGCATCCATCTGCACTAATTTCTGTCCTTTTGATACACGGTCGCCCACTTCTACAAAGATACGGTCGATACGCACAGGAGACGAAGGAGCGATGTTGTTTTTCACTTCCGCTTCTACGGTCGCTGTATAATCCTGTATCTGGTCTACGGGGCGAGCTTTTACATCTGCCAGTTTCACGATGGGTTTTGCGTCCACGTGTTCCACAGTAGCTTTGTCTTTTCCACCTGTACATGAGCCCATAAACACAGTTAACAGCAGGGCTACTAATTGGATACTTTTTTTCATATTCCTTAGTTGTAATTTTTTAGTTGTCTATCTTTATTCTTTTCCCAAAACCTGGTCGAGGTCTGCCTTAGCAACCAGATAATCATATATTGACTGATTGTAAGTGAGCTGGGCTTGCGTCAGTGATACCTGAGAACTGTTTAGTTCGAGCACCGTACCCTTACCTACATCATAGCGTTTTTCGGCTATCACCACCGCTTTCTTAGCCTGCAGCACGTTCTCTTTGTTGCTGACTACCTGTTCTGTACTGGCAGCCATATTGTTGCGGCAACTTACAATCTGCATATTCAACTGTCTTTCCGTGTCTATACGGTTCCAGTCGAGCTGACGCATCTGAATACGGGCGGATTTTATTTTCGTAAAGTTACTTGCCTTATACAAGGGGATGCTTAGGTTGAACATCAAGTTCGAACTGTTGCTCCAGCTATAATCGAAGAAATTGATATTCGGATTATACAAGGATTGGTATTTGTAGGAGAAGCTCATCGAAAGCGTCGGCATAAAGTTGGTTTTCAAAGACTTTACATTCTTTTCCAACAACTTCATATTCAGGTCTAACTGCTTCATAGTGGTATTGTTGTTCAGATTTACGTCCTCTTCCTTCAACTGGTTGGCAAACATCTCCATCTCGTACTTAGTCAGACTGTCGTTAATCTTAATCTCCACATCGGCTGTTATGCCCATCAGCACTTTGAGCTGCAACTTAGCCAAAGTCACTGCGTTGGCTGCCGCAATCAGGTTCGGTTTGATGCTGCGCATCTGCACTTCCGCACTGATTTTATCATATTCGCTCACAGTCCCCTGCTGATACTTGGCATTGACTACATTGTAATTGTCCTCTGCCAGTTTGTAGCTTCCCTGAAGCACTTCGTAGCTGTCTTGGGCAAGCATCAACTGATAGTAGGCTTTACTTACCTGATTCACCAAATCCAGTTTGGAAGCGCGCGACTTCTCTACCGCAAGTTCAATGTCTGTCTTTGTCATTGACATAGCGCGATACACGCCTGGCACAAACAGAGGCAGATTTATGCTCAATCCGGCATTGGCGGTGTTCGTACCGTCCTGTCCCATCTTGAACGACATATCATTCAATTTCATCTCGGCTGCCTTAATCGTGTGGTCCACAGACCCGGCGATGCTGGCTTCGGGCAACAGACTTTGCCATGCTTCTTTGCCGGCTACTTTCTTCAAAGCAATTTCTTCTGCCGCCACTTTCATTGTCGGATTCTCATCCAAGGCAATTTCTAAGGCTTTGTCTAAGGTTAAGGTTAGCGTATTCCCCGCTACCTGAGTCTCCTGAGCTTTCGCAAAGCCAAACGCACAGACTACCACAGCCATCAGAAGAATCTTCTTACCTGTCGGTCTTTTCATTTTGTTCATAAAACTGGTTTCTAATTAAATCTTTAATTGTTTGTCAACTGAACCTCATTCTTCCTTTTCTTCAATGCGGTTCTTACGATATTCTTGTATAAAGTCTTCCAATACCTTGGCTCCTTTCTCTGTGGAGATGCCGCGAATATAAGTAAACATGATAGACTCGTACACTTCTATAAAAGGATATTCATTGCAAATGTCCGTATTCAGCAGCACATCAAACTGCTCGCGCACCAACATGTTGACAATAGCAAAATTCACATCCGGACGAAAAATACCTTGATCGACTCCTACCTTAAAGAAGGACATCGTTTTCTCTGAATCACTGTCCTGACGGGCTCTCATCATCTCATGTACCCTCGGATATTTCTTGATGTCTTCAAAAAAGCGTTTATTTGTTTGATGAAACATTTCAATGCTTTTCTGGAACACGGCAAGTATAACCTCAAGCACGTTGTGCGACTCCTCATATACCTGCTGCAAATATTTGTCCCTGTCTCCCTGAGCCTTCAATATGCATTCTTTCAACAATGATTCTTTATCCGAAAAGACTTCGTAAAGGGTACGTTTGGATATGCCCAATGCTGCCGCAATATCGTCCATTGTAATACTCTTGATACCTTTCGTTCTGAAAGCTTCCATTGCCGCCACTACAATCCGTTCTCTCAAGTCTGCTCTTTGGGAAACGTCTTTTCCATGTTCTGTCATCGTTCGTTCTTCTTTATTGTTTTAATGCAGTTTTTGTTTTATCTTCATTTACAGAGGAAAAACGGAACAAAGATAAATAGAAAACTCTATTTGCAAATCAAGTTTCCATGTATTTATGGTCCATTTGAGAATTATTATCATTCAACAGACCGATATGAAAACAAGTGTTAAGAGGAAAAACGGAACAAATACACGGCAAAGATAGGAAGTAAAAGAATATGGAGTAAAATTTTATCGCTGTTAGAAGGGTTCTGACCGATAAATGCCGGATAAATGCCGATAAAATCGACACTTACCCGGCAATAACAGTCACCCTAGATTATAATGGAAGCAGCTCCGGCTATCTCGGCCGCTTTAGGTTGGGCTCCGCTCATTCCACCCAAACCGGAAGATACAAACAAATGTCCCCGCAAATCTTTATCTTGCGGTATGCCGAGTTTCAGACGTCCGGCATTGAGCAGTGTATTAAATGTACCATGAACGATTCCTTGAGGGCCGATATACATTCAACCGCCGGCTGTCATCTGACCGTAATTGGCAACTCCCATCTGGGCGGCAATATGCCAGTCGTGCTGATTGTCGAATTGCCCTATCATCATGGAGTTGGTTATTATAACGCGGGGAGCGTCGGGGCGGGAGCGGAAAAGTCCTAAAGGATGACCGGATTCAATCACCAGGGTTTGTTCTTGGCTCAGTTCTTCCAGATATTGTTTTATCAAACGATATTGCATCCAATTCTGACAGACTTGACCGGTTTCTCCGTATGTGACAAGTTCGTAGGGATACAAAGCTATATCAAAGCTGAGATTATTGTCAATCATCACTTGAAAAGCTTTGCCTTCCAGACATCGACCACGATACTCGTCTACTGGCTTTGCTTTCAAATCGCCCTCAGGACGAAAACGGTATCCATAAATCCGTCCGCGAGTATGCAGTTCTTCCATAAATTCGAAAGCCAACTATTCATGCCATTCAGAGGGGATATAACGCAAAGCGTTTTTTAGTGCTGTAACTGTCTGAACCGGAGTAAGTGTATAACCGCGGTCAGGAGCTCTCCGGATACCTTTTACAAAACCCGGATAAGCTGGGAGTGCGTTGTCATAATAAAACAGAATTAAGGATTACAAACTGTAAGTAATACAGCCGTACGACTCTTCGCAAGATAGAAAAAAAGAAGAGAAAAGACAAGAGAAACTTTTTTTTCTTGTCAGAAAGTTATTATTTCTGTTTATCCCGCAATTCCAGCAAATATTTAAAAGTATGCTTCGCTTCAGGACTGTCATCTTTTAAATAGGCCTGCTTCAGTTCGGGGTGTTTCTTCAATAGTTCAAGCATCTTGTCTTTATCCAGGAATTCAATCTTTCCTGTCTCAGCATTCAGCTCATAGCAGACGCGTTTTGTGACCAAGCTTGAAGCCGCAAGGACATCACCGATATTTCCACCCAGTTTGACATCATCTTCTTCTACGAAATTTCCGCCGACAACCGAGCCTAAGGGCATGGCGCAGAAATAGATTTTTTTATCTAATTGGACAGCCGGAGCATACCAAGCCCCAAAACGTAATCTCTTATATCGTAACTTACGACAATTCAAATATAAATCTCCTTTTTCATCGCGCACAGCAAAACTACGTTTTTTTAATCTTCGCCCCATAGACTCATCATTACCGGCAGTTATCCGATAATCAGCTCCGCCTGTCAACACTATCTGATTTCGGGAACGCTTTTCTATCCGCAACACAGCAATGGTATCGCCATCCTGAGCAAGCAACTCTTTCAGGTTGGAATAAATAATGTTCTGCGCACTTATCGGAAGGCTAATTACGCCCATCAACAACAATAAGACACATCCTTTCTTCATAAGCCATCCTCCTTTCCTGTTTAAACGCATTTTAGTGTGGAAAGTTATAAATTTTAGCGGATAAATGCAAGGGGAAATACAGAAATATCAAAAAAGGAACTGGAAACCAATTATTTGCTTCCCTAATGTCGTTACTCTACATGTGTTATCATAAAAGACATCCAGATAATTATTGTTGAATCTATATTTCAATAACCGTCCGTTAATAAACGGTAAATCTGCTTCTGACTGAAACAAGCTCTTATCACGACCGCTATGAATTATATTACCTTTGCGAAAAAGTATTGAATTTATCATGGAAAAACTGGAACAGATTATCTCTAGATATCAACAAATTATTCAGAAAGCAGAACTGGAGTTACAAAATACCCGGAAACGTATTTATTACATCAGCCTCTTACGGTTGATTTTGTTTATTGGCGCCATAGCGGGCGCTATTGTCTTTTGGTCTGACGGGTGGCTGTATATTTCCGTATTTGCTATCCTGCCTTTTATCTTATTTATCTGGCTGGTAAAACGACACAACTTCTGGTTTCATCAGAAGGATTTTCTGAAAAAGAAAATAGTAATCAATGAACAGGAATTGAGAGCTATTCAATATGATTTCTCTGATTTTGAGGATGGTGAGGAATATATCGATCCCAGACATCTCTATACATTTGATTTGGACATATTCGGTGAACATTCTCTTTTCCAATATATCAATCGTACGTCAACACCTGTCGGCAAACAACATCTTGCCAACTGGTTCAATACTCATCTGAAAAAAAAGGAAGCCATTGAACAACGCCAGGAAGCTATCCGAGAGTTATCAACCGAACTGGAATATCGACAACAAATCCGCTTACTCGGATTACTATATAAAGGAAAGCCTGCCGATACTGCCGAAATTAAGAAATGGGCCGACAGTCCGAGTTACTACCGGAAACATGCATTATTACGTATCATCCCGACAACGGTAAGTATTGTCAATCTCGTATGTATAAGTCTTACTTTTTTAGATATTTTACCTGCCAGCGCTGCTGGCGGAGTGTTTATAAGTTTTGTAGTATTCAGCTCTATTTTCTCCAAAGGAATCACGAAACTACAAACAACTTATGGTGAAAAACTGCAAATTCTTTCTACATATGCCGACCAGATTCTTCTTACGGAAAAAAAGGAGATGCGCAGTCCTGTCTTGCAACAACTAAAAGCGGAACTTACCAATCAGAATGAAACTGCTTCTCAAGCAGTTCGCCAGCTTTCCAAATTAATGAATGCACTAGACCAACGAAACAATTTACTAATGAGTACTTTTCTCAATGGACTTATATTTTGGGAATTACGCCAAGTGATGAGAATCGAGCAATGGAAAGAAATGCATGCTGACAACCTTCCCCGCTGGATAGAAACAATTGGAGAAATAGATGCTTACTGTTCTCTGGCAACATTTGCATACAATCATCCCGAATATATTTATCCAGAGATTTGCTCTCAATCTTTCCAACTGCAAGCCGAAGCGCTCGGTCATCCTTTAATGGACCGTAACAAATGTGTACGCAATGGAATAAACATCGACAAACGTCCTTTCTTCATTATTATCACTGGAGCGAATATGGCTGGCAAAAGTACTTACTTACGTACCATAGGGGTGAATTATCTTTTAGCATGCATAGGCGCTCCTGTTTGGGCAAACCGGATGAAGATATATCCGGCACGACTTGTGACCAGTCTGCGCACCAGTGATTCTCTAACTGATAACGAATCTTATTTCTTTGCTGAGCTGAAACGGCTAAAACTAATCATAGATAAACTAGAAGTAGGAGAAGAACTTTTTATCATCCTTGACGAAATTCTGAAAGGTACAAACTCCATAGACAAGCAAAAAGGTTCTTTTGCCCTCATCAAGCAATTTATGAATATGAATACCAATGGTATTATCGCTACCCACGACATTTTACTGGGAACTTTAATAGAATCTTTCCCACAGAATATCTGCAACTACTGTTTCGAAGCAGATATTACGAATAATGAACTCACTTTCTCTTATCAAATGAGAGACGGAGTCGCCCAAAACATGAATGCCTGCTTCTTGATGAAAAAAATGGGGATAGCCGTTGTCAACGACTTCCCCCCATCTTAATGTATGAAAATTAAAGTTATGTTCTACATCTTATCAGTTTTGTTTGCTTTTATCAGCTTTGTTTGCTTTTTGTAAGAAAAGCTACGACTGCTGAAGCTCCATCATTTGTAAAATACTGCACGGACGTGATCGGTTGATAATTATAAGGTACAAATTGGAACAACTGAACGGCTGCAAACTTCTTATCTTCAGAAAGTATCACATCCATACGAATATTACCGCTTGACTCGCTTTTAATAGCCGAACCGGCAGAGAATGAGCCCGAATTTACTATGTTAGTCAAAGAGTCCATATACTTCAAATCAAAGAAGATGCTATGTTCTTTTGTTACGCTTCCGGTAGGTAAATAAACAACCTCCTTGGATTTCCAGAAAAGGCGAAAAATTCCTATAAGAAACAGTCCGGTTCCAAAAACCATTAATGCCATACTAATAGTAGAAGACCTGTCTTCCAGCTCAAAGGTAGAACCAAATGCAAAAATACCGACCAATAACATTACAGAAGAGATTAGAACTCCGGAGATACTTGTACGTTTAGCGATATCGGGATGTGAAGATGCAAATATAGTAGCATCAATAACTTGAGTAGTTGCCATAATATTTAAAGTTTAATTTATTAGTAAAAATATAAAGATATGAAGGACTACCAGCATACGTATTACACTAGTAATCATAGAAGAAAAAGACCAATAAATAAACGGCTAAATAATAATATGCCTTAAAGTAAATACATAATATTCACTCGAAGGTTGGCAATAATAGGAAGTTGTAGTGTCATAAATCCGCCCCCAATGTTGTGAGAGAGAGTTATCACGTTCAGCGCAACATTGTAGCAGATTCTTCAATGTAGTGAAGTATTCCCCAAGCTGCACACGCTGGATACGTGTCACAGACATTTGGTGACTTTGTAAATTTGTTAATTCAGCCACAGGCGAACAAGGAAACTCAGGAACACTGATCTGTCCGTGTTGTTTCACAGAATATGTAATAGTATTCTCTGTCTGTTCCACCGGTTCTTCGATGAAAACATTGCCTGCGATCCCATGAAGGGTAACTACCAGCAACAGAAACAATATTACCTTTACAAATTTTGCCATATTCTTCTACAAATATAACAGATTCTATTTATGAAAAGTTCATTCAGGATATCTTTTAATTTATCTTAGGATTAGTAAACAAGCCCCTAACAAAAAAGGCTATTCCCATATGGAATAGCCTTTTTATATCTATAAGAATAATTGTTGAATTATTCTGCAGATTCTGCTTTTGGTTCTTCAGCTTTCGAAGTCTCAGTTGCAGGTGCTTCAACAGCAGCAGGAGCAGCTTCGGCACTCTTCTTGGAACGACGAGTACGAGTTGCTTTCTTAGCAACTTTTTCTTTTGCCATGTTTTCATTGTAGTCAACCAACTCGATGAAGCACATTTCAGCGTTATCACCCAAACGGTTACCAGTCTTAATGATACGGGTATAACCACCTGGACGATCAGCAATCTTAACAGAAATTTCCTTGAACAATTCCGTTACTGCAATCTTATCTTGCAAATTGCTAAATACAACACGACGAGAATTCGTAGTGTCTTCTTTAGACTTAGTAATCAAAGGCTCAACAAACTTCTTCAAAGCTTTTGCCTTTGCAACAGTCGTAGTGATTCTTTTGTGCTTGATCAAAGAACAAGCCATGTTAGATAACATAGCACTTCTATGAGAAGCAGTACGACCTAAATGATTGAATTTTTTATTATGTCTCATTTTTTATTCTTTATCTAATTTATATTTAGAAATATCGGTTCCAAACGACAGATTCAGACTTTCCAGCAAATCATCAAGCTCGGTAAGCGATTTCTTTCCGAAGTTTCTGAATTTCAGCAGGTCAGTTTTGTTGAACTGTACCAAGTCACCAAGTGTTTCTACATCGGCAGCCTTCAAGCAATTGAGGGCACGAACTGACAAGTCCATATCAACAAGCTTAGTCTTCAACAACTGACGCATATGCAATACTTCTTCATCAAACTCTTCATTGCCGTCAGTATCATTACTTTCAAGCGTGATCTTCTCGTCAGAGAACAACATGAAATGATAAATCAGAATTTTTGCAGCTTCTTTCAGCGCTTCTTTCGGATGTATAGAACCGTCGGTACTAATTTCAAGCACTAGCTTTTCGTAGTCAGTCTTCTGTTCTACACGGAAGTTTTCTACAGCATACTTGACATTACGTATCGGTGTATAAATAGAGTCGATTGGAATTACATTAACGTCCGTGCAATACTCGCGATTTTCATCAGCAGGCACATAACCACGTCCTTTGTTAATTGTAATATCAATCTGCATAGTTGACTTAGAATCTAAATGACAAATAACTAATTCCGGATTTAACACTTCAAATCCAGTCAAATACTTACCTATGTCACCTGCTTTAAATTCACTGGAATTCTCGACAGTGATGCTCACTTTTTCGCTCTCGAACTCTTCAACTACTTGCTTGAATCTCACTTGTTTCAGATTCAAGATAATGTTGGTAACATCCTCTTTTACTCCAGGTACACTAGAAAATTCATGCTCCACACCGTCGATTCTGATGGTAGTGATAGCAAAACCCTCTAATGAAGAAAGAAGGATACGGCGTAATGCATTACCTACAGTAATACCAAAACCCGGTTCCAACGGACGGAATTCGAATTTACCGAATCTAGAGTCCGCCTCCAACATTAATACTTTATCAGGTTTTTGAAATGCTAATATCGCCATGAAATTAATTATTATTTAGAATACAATTCAACGATCAAATGTTCTTTAATGTTCTCAGGAATGTCTGCTCTTTCAGGTATGTGCAACATTTTACCAACCTTTGAAGCTTCATCCCATTCCAACCAAGCATATTTGCTATGATTGAAACCTGCGAGAGAATTAGCAATTACTTCCAAAGATTTAGATCTCTCACGAACACCAATCAATTGACCTGGTTTTACTGCAAATGAAGGAATATTTACCACTTCACCATCAACAGTAATGTGCTTGTGACTAACCAACTGACGAGCAGCAGCACGTGTAGGAGCAATACCCAAACGGAATACTACGTTGTCAAGACGGCCTTCCAGCAATTGAAGGAGTACCTCACCAGTAATACCTTTAGCAGTAGCTGCTTTTTCAAACAAATTGCGGAATTGTTTTTCTAAAACTCCATAGGTGTATTTAGCTTTCTGCTTTTCACGAAGTTGCACACCGTATTCAGAAGTTTTTCTTTTTCTTGAATTACCATGTTGTCCGGGAGGATAGTTCTTCTTTGACAAAACTTTATCAGCTCCAAAGATTCCTTCACCGAATTTACGGGCGATTCTTGATTTTGGTCCAGTATATCTAGCCATTTCTTTTAAATATTTAATTGTTTATTCATGAACTCAATTTGTTGCAGCCGCGATTACAGAGAGAAATTAATGTAATCCATAAACAAAATCAAGATCATTGTGTAAGTTAAAGGTAAATTAAACTCTACGTCTTTTCGGAGGACGACAACCATTATGTGGAAGCGGAGTCACGTCAATGATTTCAGTAACTTCGATACCAGCACCGTGGATAGTTCTAATAGCAGACTCACGTCCGTTACCTGGACCCTTCACATATGCTTTTACCTTTCTCAGGCCAAGATCGAATGCAATCTTTGCACAATCCTGGGCAGCCATCTGAGCTGCATAAGGAGTATTCTTTTTAGAACCTCTAAATCCCATTTTACCAGCAGACGACCAAGAAATAATCTGCCCTTCACTGTTTGCAAGAGAAACAATAATATTGTTGAAAGATGAATGAACATGCAACTGTCCATTAGCGTCTACTTTCACATTTCTCTTTTTAGCTGCAACTGTTTTTTTTGCCATATCAACAATTATTATTTAGTAGCTTTTTTCTTATTAGCAACGGTTTTCTTTCTACCCTTACGAGTACGTGCATTGTTCTTTGTGCTCTGACCTCTTACAGGCAGACCAATACGGTGACGTACACCACGATAGCAACCAATATCCATTAATCGCTTAATGTTCAATTGGATTTCGGAACGAAGATCACCTTCTACTTTATACTCTGCACCGATAATCTCACGAATCTTAGCAGCTTGATCATCTGTCCAGTCTTTAACCTTCAGATCTTTGTCTACACCAGCTTTATCTAAAATTTTTGCTGAACTACTGCGACCTATTCCATATACATAGGTCAACGCAATTTCACCTCTTTTATTCTGAGGCAAATCTACACCAACTATTCTTATAGCCATATACTAAATTATTTTTTTTGCAAAAATAACAAATTATCCTTGACGTTGTTTATACTTAGGATTTTTCTTGTTAATAACATACAAACGGCCATTACGTCTAACGATCTTACATTCTGGCGTGCGTTTCTTTAATGATGCTCTTACTTTCATATCTTATTTTATTTATATCTAAACACAATTCTTCCTTTCGATAAGTCGTAAGGAGACATTTCGACTCTCACTTTATCTCCTGGCAGGATCTTAATGTAATGCATCCGCATCTTGCCCGAAATATGTGCAGTAATCTCATGTCCGTTTTCTAATTCAACACGAAACATTGCATTTGACAATGCTTCAACTATAACTCCATCTTGTTCTATTGCAGATTGCTTTGCCATATTATATTGCTTTATCTCCTAAAACTTCTTCTATGAATTTGAATGATGACAAAATATCAGCTTCACCAGCACCTACTGCCACCGTATGTTCAAAGTGTGCAGCACATTTACGGTCTTTGGTTCTAACAGTCCATCCGTCACGTTCCATAATCACTTGCCGGTCTCCCAGTGTTATCATCGGCTCTATCGCTATGCAAAGCCCTCTCTTCATCAAAGGGCCATATCCCCTCTTACCATAATTGGGAACCTGAGGGTCTTCATGCATTTCATGACCAATTCCATGACCAACAAACTCACGCACTACACCATAAGAATGAGACTCACAATATTGCTGGATAGCATATCCGACATCCCCGATTCTTTTACCTTGCACTGCATTCTGAATACCAATATATAACGCTTCTTTAGTTACCTTCAACAAATTACGAACTTCTTCGTTCACCTCTCCTACACAAAAAGTATAAGCAGAATCACCACAAAAACCATTCATATATGTTCCACAATCCACAGACACGATATCACCTTCTTTCAGAACAATATCGTTTGGGATTCCATGTACCACCTGCTCATTTACAGAAGTACAGAGGGATGCGGGAAATGGTTCTCCATACTGATTCGGAAATCCTTTGAAAGTCGGAGTTGCTCCGTGATCTCTAATGAACTCTTCAGCAACTTTATCCAACTCACGCGTAGTTACACCGGGCTTCACCAATTTAGCAACCTCTGCCAAAGTCTTTCCGACAAGCAGGTTGCTCTGACGGAGCAATTCTATTTCATCTTCTGTTTTAAGAAATATCATTTCTAATCTAAAGAATTAATATGCCGCTACACCAGCGCGTCCTTTAATACGACCAGACTTCAACAGACCATCATAGTGTCTCATCAACAAATGACTTTCAACCTGTTGTAGCGTATCAAGAACCACACCTACAAGAATTAACAAAGACGTACCACCGAAGAATTGAGCGAAACCGGCTTGTACACCAAATATACCGGCAAAAGCAGGCATAATAGCAACTAAAGCCAAAAAGAAAGAACCAGGTAAAGTAATACGAGACATAATATCATCAATATACTCTGCTGTTTTCTTTCCTGGTTTAATGCCAGGGATGAAACCATTATTTCTCTTCATATCCTCAGCCATCTGAGTCGGATTAATTGTAATTGCAGTATAGAAATACGTAAATAATATAATCATTACCGCAAAGACAAAATTATACCAGAAACTTGTATGATCTGTAAACGCATGCAAGAAACCGCCTGCATTATTTACATTTGAAAAACCGATAAATGTAATAGGTATAAACATGATTGCCTGAGCAAATATGATAGGCATTACACCTGCAGTATTCACTTTCAAAGGAATGTACTGTCTTGCACCACCATATTGTTTGTTACCCACAATTCTCTTAGCATACTGTACGGGAATCTTTCTCACTCCCTGAACTAAAAGAATTGCAGCGCCAATCACTAACAATAAGAATACGATTTCAATTATAAACATAATCAGACCACCACTCTTATTTGCCACTCTTGATACAACTTCCTGTAGTAGAGCATCAGGGAAACGAGCGATAATACCAATTAAAATGATAAATGAAATACCATTACCAATACCTTTATCAGTAATTCTTTCACCAAGCCACAAAATAAACATACTACCTGCTGCCAAAATAATGGTAGAGGTAATCATAAACAGAGTCCAATCTAATGAAGCATTTAAGGAAGGACCAGCCTGCATTTTAAGATTGAGCAAATAAGAAGGCGCCTGAACTAACAATATAGCGATCGTAAGATAACGAGTATATTGATTCATTTTTCTTTTGCCGCTCTCACCCTCACGTTGCAGTTTCTGGAAATACGGCACAGCAATTCCCAACAACTGGATTACAATAGATGCAGAGATATAAGGCATGATTCCTAATGCAAAAATAGAGGCATTAGAAAATGCTCCTCCAGAGAACATATTTAACAAGGCTAAAAGGCCTTCACTTGTTTGTTCGTGCAATTTTGCCAGCATTGCCGGATTAATACCCGGTAATACGACATATGATCCGAAACGGTAAATTGCTACAAACAATATGGTGATGAGGATCCGCTGTCTCAGATCCTCAATCTTCCATATATTCTTTAATGTTTCAATAGCTTTTCTCATTGAATCAGAGTTTTACTACAGTTCCACCAGCAGCTTCAATAGCAGCAGTTGCAGTCTTAGAGAATGCATGAGCTTCTACTTCCAGCTTGTTAGTCAGAGTTCCATTACCCAATACTTTTACCAACTGATTTGAAGAAATAAATCCTGCTTCGACAAAGTCGTTAACACCAACTTTTACCAAAGTCTTAGCTTCAGCTAATTTCTGGATAGTATCCAAGTTGATTGCTTTATATTCTACACGATTGATATTCTTAAAACCAAATTTAGGAACTCGACGTTGAAGAGGCATCTGACCGCCTTCAAAACCGATTTTCTTTGAGTATCCAGATCTTGATTTAGCTCCTTTATGACCTCTTGTAGAAGTACCGCCTAAGCCAGAACCAGCACCACGTCCAATTCTTTTTCTTGTCTTAGTAGATCCCTCTGCAGGTTTTAAATTACTTAAGTTCATATTGTAATTTCGTTTTATTATTCAACAAATAATTACTTAACAATGGCAACCAAGTGTTTTACTTTATCTACCATTCCAAGAATTGAAGGAGTGCTTTCGTGTTCAACCACACGGTTCAGTTTACGAAGCCCCAGTGCATCAAGAGTTCTTTTTTGATCAGCCGGAGCACCAATTCTACTTTTAACTTGTTTGATCTTTATAGTTGACATATCTCCTCCTTATCCTCTAAATACTTTTTCAACACTAATTCCTCTGTTTTGAGCAACCATTCTTGCATCACGCATTTCACTCAAAGCTTCAATTGTGGCTTTAACAAGGTTATGCGGATTTGAAGAACCTTTTGATTTAGCCAAAACATCAGTAACACCAACACTTTCCAATACAGCACGCATAGCACCACCAGCTACAACACCGGTTCCGTGGGATGCTGGTTTGATGAATACTTCAGCACCACCAAATCTAGCTGATTGTTCATGAGGAACAGTACCTTTCAAAATAGGTACTTTCACCAAATTCTTTTTAGCTGACTCAACACCTTTAGCGATAGCAGCTGTTACTTCACCTGCTTTACCAAGTCCCCAACCAATGATTCCTTCTTCGTTACCTACAACAACGATTGCAGAGAAACTAAAAGTTCTACCACCTTTGGTAACTTTAGTAACACGATTAATAGCAACCAATCTATCCTTCAGTTCTATATCGTTAGTAATCTTAACTCTATTATTAACTCCTGCCATAATGATTAAAATTTAAGTCCACCGTTACGAGCAGCATCAGCTACTTCTTTTACTCTCCCATGATACAAGTAACCATTACGGTCAAAAACAACAGTAGTTATACCTGCTTCCTGAGCCTTTTTAGCAATCATTTCACCAACTTTAGCAGCTTGTTCTTTTTTAGCAACTTTTTCAGTCATACCTAAAGAAGAAGCAGCAGCCAATGTCTTACCAGAAAGATCATCGATAATCTGGACATAAATTTGCTTGTTACTTCTAAATACACTCATACGCGGACATTCAGTAGTACCTGAAATCTTATTGCGTACTCTATATTTGATCTTAACTCGTCTTTCTATTTTTGTTGTCATAATAATCTAATTTTATATGATTTACTTAGCGCCGGCTGATTTACCAGACTTTCTACGAATTACTTCGCCAACAAACTTAATACCTTTACCCTTATATGGTTCAGGCTTACGGAAAGAACGTATTTTAGAGCAAACTTGACCAAGCAACTGTTTGTCACACGATTCCAATATAATAAGAGGATTCTTATTTCTTTCAGACTTAGTTTCAACTTTTACCTCAGCAGGCAATTGGATGAAAATATTGTGTGTATAACCTAAAGCCAGTTCAATGATGTTACCTTGGTTAGAAGCACGATAACCTACACCGACAAGTTCCAACTCTTTTTTGTATCCTTCAGATACGCCCACAACCATGTTATGAACCAATGAACGATACAAACCGTGAAAAGCATGTTTCTGCTTCGGATTATCAAGCATTTCTTTATCGTTTTCTGTTAAAGTTACGTGTCCATCTTCAATAGCAACATTGATAGCTGGATTCACATATTGGCTCATTTCGCCTTTGGGTCCCTTTACGGTAACCACATCATCCTTCAGAGTGACTGTCACTCCAGCAGGGATACTAATGGGTAATTTTCCTATTCTTGACATTCTAGTTCCTCCTAATTAATATACATAACATAAGACTTCACCACCGATCTTCAGTTCTGCAGCCTCTTTGTTAGTCATTACACCTTTGGAAGTAGATATTATAGCAATACCCAGCCCATTAATAACACGCGGCATATCTTTATAACCGGTATACTTACGCATACCAGGAGAAGATATTCTTTCTAATTTTTTGATTGCGTTAACTTTGTTAACAGAATCATACTTCAAGGCAACCTTAATAGTTCCTTGTGGTCCATCTTCTACAAACTTATAGTTAAGAATGTAGCCTTTCTCAAAAAGAATCTTAGTGATTTCTTTTTTCAAATTTGAAGCGGGAACTTCAACTACTCTGTGCTTTGCAGCAATTGCGTTCCGCAACCTCGTCAAATAATCTGCTATTGGATCAGTCATATAAAAATAAATTAAATTAATCAGGACTTCCCTGACAATATTTAAACAATAATTACCAGCTTGCTTTCTTTACGCCCGGTATCAGTCCATTAGATGCCATTTCACGGAACTGAATTCTCGAAATTCCGAATTGGCGAATATAACCTTTGGGACGACCAGTCAGTTTGCAACGATTATGCATACGAATCGGATTAGAATTCTTTGGCAATTCTTGCAACTTCTGTGCAGCTTCGAATGCATCAGCAGGATCACCTGTTCTAACAATTTGCTTCAAAGCAGCTCTTTTTTCGGCGTATCTGGCTACTAATTTAGCACGTTTTACTTCACGTGCCTTCATTGATTCCTTTGCCATATCTATTAGTCTTTTTTAGCGTTTTTAAAAGGTAAACCGAATTCCTTCAGCAATGCATAACCTTCTTCATCTGTTTGCGCAGAGGTTACAAAGGTAATATTCATTCCGAGAATTCTTGTAATACTATCGATATTTATTTCAGGGAAAATGATTTGTTCCTGAATACCAAGGGTATAGTTACCTTTACCGTCAAACTTACTTTCGATACCTTTGAAGTCACGGATACGAGGAAGAGCTACACGAACCAATTTTTCAAGGAATTCGTACATTCTTTCACGACGTAAAGTTACCATAACACCGATCGGCATTTTTTTACGCAACTTAAAATTCGCGATATCTTTACGAGAAATGGTAGCTACGGCTTTCTGACCTGTAATAGCCGTCATTTCATTGATTGCAACTTCAATAATCTTCTTATCGGCAACAGCCATACCTAAACCCTGATTGATGACAATCTTCTTAAGTACGGGTACCTGCATTGTAGAAGAATACTGGAACTGTGATTTCAATGCAGGTGCTATACGCTCTGCATATTCTTTCTTAAGACTAGCAGTATTACTCATTACTTAATCTCCTCTCCTGATTTTTTAGAATAACGCACTACAGTTCTTTTACCTTCCAAAGAACTTACTTTTCTCCCAATACGCGTTGCTTTACCAGTTTTTGGATCAACCGGGTTCAAGTTTGAAATGTGGATAGAAGCTTCCTGCTTCACGATACCACCTTGCGGATTCTTAGCATTCGGTTTTGTGCTTTTAGATACCATATTGATACCTTCTACAAATGCACGTCCTTCTTTAACAAGAACCTTCAATACACGACCAGTTTTGCCCTTATCTTCACCAGCATTTACGTAAACTGTATCGCCTTTTTTAATATGTAATTTACTCATTACTTAAATCTTTTACAAAATTAAAGTACCTCAGGCGCAAGTGACACAACTTTCATGTTTGTAGCACGAAGTTCTCTTGCTACAGGACCGAAAATACGACTTCCTCTAATTTCACCTGCATTATTCAACAACACGCAAGCATTATCATCAAAACGTATATAAGAACCATCAGGACGACGGATTTCTTTCTTTGTACGTACAATCAAAGCCTTTGATACTGCACCTTTTTTAACATCACTAGAAGGAATGACACTCTTCACTGAAACTACAATGACATCCCCCACTGAAGCGTAACGACGACGTGTACCACCTAAAACGCGGATACACATAGCCTCTTTAGCCCCACTGTTATCACATACTGTAAGTCTGGATTCTACTTGTATCATAATTACTTAGCTCTTTCAATTATTTCTACTAATCTCCATCTTTTAGTCTTGCTCAAAGGACGAGTTTCCATGATGCTTACAGTATCACCTATATTGCATTCATTCTTTTCATCGTGAGCATGGTACTTCTTCGTTTTACTAACGAACTTACCATATATAGGGTGTTTTTCCTTAAACTTGGCAGCAACTGTGATCGTTTTATCCATCTTATTGCTCAACACAACCCCTGTTCTTTCTTTTCTTAAATTTCTTGCTTCCATCAAGCTGATCATTTATTGTTAAGTTCTCTTTGGCGTAACTCAGTTTTCATACGCGCAATAGTCCTGCGTAATTGTTTGATTTGAGCAGGATTTTCCAAAGGAGAAATAGAATGATTGATAACCATCTGGTCATAATTAGCTGTTTCTGCCTCTACTCTTTCTACTAAATCACTAGTAGTCATTTCTTTAATTTCTGCAATTTTCATAACACTTACGCATTTTGATTTTGAATATCATAATCACGTCTTACGACAAACTTCGTTGTAATAGGAAGCTTTTGAGCAGCTAAGCGCAATGCTTCTTTCGCGATTTCGTAAGATACCCCTTCAGCTTCAATAATGATTCTACCTGGAGTCACAGGAGCCACAAATCCCTCTGGAGCACCTTTACCTTTACCCATACGTACATCGGCAGGTTTTCTAGTGATCGGTTTATCCGGGAATATACGGATCCAGATCTGTCCTTGACGTTGCATATATCTTGTTACTGCAATACGAGCAGCTTCGATCTGACGGCCTGTAATCCACTTAGTCTCCAAAGCCTTTATGCCAAAAGAACCAAAGGCCAACTGGTTACCTCTCTGGGCATTACCTTTCTGACGACCTTTTTGTTGTCTTCTGAATTTTGTCTTTTTCGGTTGTAACATAGTTTCCTAAAATTCAAATTCGTTTAGCGATTATTTTTCTTTCTTTTGAAGTTCTTTCCGCCGTTGTTTCCACCATTGTTTCCACGACCACTTTCTTTGCTTTGCGTAAAGTTCGGAGCCAATTCTCTCTTACCAAACACTTCACCTCTACAAATCCAAACTTTGATACCCAACAGACCTACTTTAGTCAATGCTTCTGCATGACAGTAGTCGATATCAGCTCTGAAAGTGTGCAACGGAGTTCTTCCTTCTTTATACATTTCAGAACGAGCCATTTCAGCTCCATTCAAACGTCCTGAAATCTGAATTTTGATACCTTCAGCCCCCATACGCATTGTGTTTGCGATAGCCATCTTGATGGCACGACGATAGGCAATTTTACCTTCTACCTGACGAGCGATGTTATTAGCAACAATCACAGCATCTAGTTCCGGTCTTTTCACTTCAAAGATATTGATTTGAATATCCTTGTCGGTAACCTTCTTCAACTCCTCTTTTAACTTATCAACTTCTTGGCCACCTTTACCGATAATAATACCCGGGCGAGCAGTACAAACAGTAATAGTAACGAGCTTCAGCGTACGTTCAATTACGATTCTTGATACACTTGCCTTTGCAAGTCTTGCATTAAGATATTTACGGATTTTGCTATCTTCCAGCAAAGAATCACCGTAATCATTTCCACCATACCAGTTAGAATCCCATCCTCTGATAATTCCTAAACGGTTGCTTATTGGATTAACTTTTTGTCCCATCTACCTTAATTTTGATCTTCGTTATTACTTTTAGCACCAACGAACAATGTTACGTGATTTGAACGTTTGCGAATTCTATAACCTCTACCCTGTGGTGCCGGTCTCATTCTTTTGAGCGTAGCTCCACCATCAACAAAAATCTTTGTTACGAACAACTCGCCGCTTTCTGCTTTACGTTCGTTTTTCTGTTCCCAGTTAGCAATTGCAGAGCGAAGCAATTTTTCCACTCTTGCAGCAGCTTCTTTTGAAGAAAATTTCAAAACACCAAGTGCCCTGTTCACTTCCATGCCACGGATCATGTCTGCAACCAGACGCATCTTACGCGGAGAAGTAGGAACATTTTGCAATTTCGCAAAATACATGGTCTTAAGGGCTTCTTTTCTCTTTTCAGCCGATATTTTTTTTCTTGCTCCCATTATTATTTATTACTTTATTATTTCAAATAAATCCTGTTATTTTTTCTTATTACCAGCGTGTCCTCTGAATGTACGAGTTGGAGCAAATTCGCCCAACTTGTGTCCTACCATATTCTCGGTAACATAAACAGGAATAAATTTATTTCCATTGTGAACTGCAACTGTATGACCTACAAAATCAGGCGAAATCATTGAAGCTCTGGCCCAAGTCTTTACTACGACTTTCTTGCCTGATTCATTCATGGCAAAAATTCTCTTTTCAAGCTTTACGTTAATATATGGACCTTTTTTTAATGAACGACTCATAGTTTACTCAATTAATCAGATTACTTTTTTCTTCTCTCAATAATGTACTTAGACGATTGTTTCTTAGGAGCTCTTGTCTTAAGTCCCTTAGCATACAATCCCTTACGTGATCTTGGGTGACCTCCGGAAGCACGTCCTTCACCACCACCCATCGGGTGATCAACCGGGTTCATAACAACACCACGGTTACGAGGACGACGTCCTTGCCAACGAGAGCGTCCAGCTTTACCTGAACTTTCCAATCCATGATCAGAGTTACCTACACTACCGATAGTAGCTTTACATGTGCTAAGAATCTGTCTTACTTCACCTGAAGGCAACTTGATTACACAATATTTACCCTCACGAGAAGTCAACTGAGCAAAGTTACCAGCCGAACGAACCAAAGCAGCGCCCTGTCCCGGACGTAATTCGATATTGTGAATCACAGTACCTACGGGAATGTTTTGAAGAGGAAGAGCATTACCAATCTCTGGCGCTGCTGTTTCACCTGACATCAGAGTCGCACCAACTTGCAATCCATTGGGAGCAATAATATATCTTTTTTCACCATCAGCATAAAATAACAAAGCAATACGAGCCGAACGATTCGGATCGTATTCAATTGTCTTAACCACTGCTGGAACACCGTCCTTATTTCTCTTGAAATCGACAATTCTAATCACCTTTCTATGTCCGCCACCAATGTAGCGCATAGTCATCTTACCTTCGTTATTACGACCTCCAGATGATTTTTTACCATATACAAGAGACTTTTCTGGTACTGATGCAGTAATTTCTTCGAAAGTACCAATAATTTTATGTCTTTGCCCCGGCGTTGTGGGCTTAAATTTACGTACTGCCATTTTTGTTAAATATTGCTATAAAAATCAATAGTATCTCCTTCTTTTAATGTCACGATTGCTTTTTTGAATGCATTCGTACGACCATTGATGATACCTGCTTTTGTATAACGGCTTTTGTTTTTGCCAGCATACTTCACGGTATTCACATCAACTACTGTAACATTATAAAGAGCTTCAACTTCCTTCTTAATTTCCAGTTTGTTAGCATCAGGACGCACAACGAAGCCGAAACGATTCAACTTGTCAGTGATTGCAGTCATTTTTTCTGTTACCAACGGTTTAATAATAATTCCCATTATTTAAGCCTCCTTTTTAAATTAAGATATTGTCAATAGCTTTCAGAGAGTTTTCAGTAAGCATAACAACCCCAGCATTCAATACTCTGTAAGTATTTAATCCTGAGATAGTCTGAACGTTAGCACCCTCGATGTTACGAGCTGACAAATATACGTTTTTATTTGCTTCCGGTAAAACCACAAGTAGCTTTTTGTCGGAAACTTTAAGATTTTTTGTCATTGCAATGAAATCTTTTGTCTTCGGAGCTTCAAAAGTGAAGTCTTCTACAACAACAATTGCATTGTTTTGAGCTTTATAAGACAAAGCGGACTTCCGAGCCAATGTCTTAACTTTTTTATTCAACTTAAAGAAGTAGTCTCTTGGTTTCGGACCGAAAACACGTGCACCACCAACAAGAACCGGTGAATTCATATCACCACGACGTGCTCCACCGCCACCTTTCTGGCGACCGATCTTACGAGTAGAACCACTGATTTCACTTCTTTCTTTTGACTTATGAGTACCCTGACGCTGATTGGCCATAAATTGTTTTACGTCCAGATAGATAGCGTGGTCGTTGGGCTCAATGCCGAAGATAGATTCGTTTAACGTAACCTTTCTCCCAGTGTCTTCACCTTTAATATTATATACGTTAACTTCCATTATTTCTCAATTAATACGATTGAACCTTTGCAACCCGGGATAGAACCTTTGATCAAAAGAAGGTTATGCTCCGCGATCACTTTTAATACCTGCAAGTTTTGTACAGTGACTCTGTCACCACCAAGCTGTCCGCCCATGCGCATTCCTTTGAATACTTTTGCAGGGTAAGAACAAGCACCAATAGAACCCGGTTTACGAGCACGGTTGTGCTGACCGTGAGTAGACTGACCTACACCACCAAAACCATGTCTTTTTACTACACCCTGAAAACCTTTACCCTTAGAAGTGCCAACAACGTCAACAAAGTCAGCGCCATCGAACAACTCTACGGTAACTGTATCACCCAAATTCAATTCTGTTTCAAACTCTTTGAACTCAGCCAAGTGTCTCTTCGGTGTTACTCCAGCTCTTTTGAAGTGCCCCATCAACGGTTTAGTTGTATGTTTTTCCTTTTTGTCCTGGAAACCCAACTGAACAGCTGCATAGCCATCTTTCTCTACTGTTTTAACCTGAGTAACAACACAAGGACCTGCTTCGATAACAGTGCATGGTACATTCTTACCATCGGCACTGAAAACGGATGTCATTCCGATTTTTTTTCCTAATAATCCTGGCATTTCACTAATTTTTAATTATCAAACTTTAATTTCTACTTCCACACCACTCGGTAACTCCAATTTCATCAGAGCGTCTACTGTCTTAGCTGTTGAGCTATAGATGTCGATCAATCTCTTATAAGAAGAGAGTTCAAACTGTTCACGAGACTTTTTATTAACGAAAGTCGAGCGGTTCACGGTAAAGATACGCTTGTGCGTAGGAAGAGGAATTGGACCACTAACGATAGCACCTGTAGCCTTTACAGTTCTTACAATCTTCTCAGCAGACTTGTCAACCAAGTTGTGGTCGTAAGATTTCAATTTAATTCTAATTTTCTGACTCATTATATTTTAAATTAAGATAGTTATAAATAAGATAAAGCGGCAGGCTAAGAGTCATTCGCTAGCCTGCTGCTCTAGATATTTTTAGAGTAAATCAGCACGTCCCTTTACTTCTTCCAATACCGCCTTAGCAATAGAAGTAGAAACCTGAGCGTGATGAGAGTAAACCATTGATGAGGTTGCACGACCTGAAGTGATAGTACGTAACGCAGTTACATAACCAAACATTTCAGCCAACGGAACCATTGCCTTCACGATGCGAGCACCAGAACGACTAGACTCCATGCCTTCAACCTGTCCACGACGTTTGTTCAAGTCACCGATAACATCACCCATATTTTCTTCCGGAGTTACAACCTCTAGCTTCATGATAGGCTCCATCAGAACAGGACCTGCCTTAGCACAAGCATTCTTATATGCCTGAATAGCACAAATCTCGAAAGACAACTGATCTGAGTCAACTGGGTGGAACGAACCATCAACCAATGTTACTTTCAACGAATCCAGCGGATAACCAGCCAAAACACCATTCTTCATAGCGCTTGTGAAACCTTTCTGAACCGACGGAATAAATTCCTTAGGAATATTACCACCCTTCACTTCATCAATAAACTGCAATCCACCTTCTTTGAAGTCTTCGTCAACAGGACCAATCTTAACGATGATATCAGCAAATTTACCACGACCACCAGATTGTTTCTTATAAACTTCACGAAGATCAACTGTCTTAGTGATAGCTTCTTTATAATTAACCTGAGGTTTACCTTGATTACATTCAACTTTAAACTCGCGTTTCAAACGGTCAATGATGATATCCAAATGAAGCTCACCCATACCCGAAATAACTGTTTGACCAGTTTGTTCATCAGTTTTCACTGTAAATGTCGGATCTTCTTCAGCCAGCTTAGCCAGACCATTAGACAATTTATCCATGTCTTTCTGAGTCTTAGGCTCTACTGCGATACCAATTACAGGTTCCGGGAAGTCCATAGATTCAAGTACAATCGGGGCAGTTTCATCACACAAAGTATCACCTGTGTGAATATCTTTAAAACCAACACCAGCACCAATATCACCAGCACCAATCACTTCAACCGGATTCTGCTTGTTTGAGTGCATCTGGAACAAACGAGAAACACGTTCTTTCTTACCAGAACGAGAGTTATAGATATAAGAACCAGCTTCAATCTTACCTGAATATACACGGAAGAAAGTCAAACGACCTACATAAGGGTCAGTTGCAATCTTAAATGCCAAAGCAGAAGTCTTTTCATCATCGCTTGGCTTACGATCCTCTTCAGCACCTGTTTCAGGATTTGTACCGATCACGTTTTCCGTATCCAATGGAGAAGGCAAGAAAGCACAAACATAATCAAGCAATGTCTGAACCCCTTTATTCTTAAACGAAGAGCCACAAAGCATCGGCACAACAGCCATCTGAACAGTTGCATTACGAAGAGCTCTCAATACTTCTTCTTCAGTAATTGTAGAAGGGTCATCAAAATATTTCTCCATCAAAGCATCGTCAAATTCAGCTACTTTTTCGAGCATTTTATCTCTCCATTCATTAGCTTCATCAACCAAATTTGCAGGGATTTCTTCTACTGTATAGTCAGCGCCCATTGTTTCATCATGCCAGTAAATAGCTTTCATTTTAATCAGGTCTACAAGCCCCTTGAAAGATTCTTCAGCACCAATAGGAACAACGATCGGGCAAGGATTAGCTCCCAAAACGTCCTTCATCTGGCGTACAACTTCAAAGAAGTCAGCACCAGAGCGGTCCATTTTGTTTACATATGCAATACGCGGTACATTATATTTATCAGCCTGACGCCATACAGTCTCCGATTGCGGTTCCACGCCACCTACTGCACAATAAGCAGCAACAGCACCATCCAGGATACGCAACGAACGTTCTACCTCTGCAGTAAAGTCTACGTGTCCCGGAGTATCAATCAAGTTAATTTTATAAGTATCACCAGCATACTTCCATCTTGTTGTCGTCGCAGCAGATGTAATAGTAATACCACGTTCTTGTTCCTGCTCCATCCAGTC
>NZ_CAEUHO010000003.1 GCF_903181435.1 Bacteroides acidifaciens | reverse complement strand
CTACCAAATATAAAAAGTGAAAAACCGCCTTCAGCTTTCAGTTCTTCAAAAAAGTCCCTTTTCATCGGTGTTTTTGGCTGAAGTCACTCCTGAATGCAAAAGTGTATAACTTAACCACGTGCCACCCACTTTTGTCCGGGTGATGAATCTATATCCCCCGCATGGTGGGCATATAGATCCAGTACGGTGAGTATATATACCTACCACGGTGAATATATAGCTCTATTGTCAAGTCTGAAAAAGCTGAATGCGCTGAAAGCACTCCCCCC
>NZ_CAEUHO010000002.1 GCF_903181435.1 Bacteroides acidifaciens | reverse complement strand
CACTAGTGTCCCGTTAAAATCGGGACGAGTTATTAATTAATCAAATAATCCCGGAATAAGGGGATTAAATTGTTCTTTGACATCATTGAAATTAGTCTTATTAAACAGCTCTTGTAAAGGCGTTTTATCTGTTAATGAGATGCTAAGAATCTGCAAGACCTCATAAGTTGAACGATTCAGTTGCATATCATATTGTACAATAGCTACTAAACAATAGGTGATGATAGCAACACTAATCTGTATTCGAACCGCATTCTCGGTAGTACCCCAGAACCTTTTTATCTTAAGGTGTTGTTTCAGCCATTTGAAGAAAAGTTCCACGAACCATCTTTTCTTATAAAGATTGGCAACATCAAGTGCAGATATGTGTTTGGCATTCGTCAGGAATGTGAATTCACGATCATCCTCTTCATCATAGAAACGGATGACTCTGAATGATTCAGGATACTTCTTTCCAGAAGTGTACCCTATCAGTTTCACTTCCGCATCTGAAAGGATATTTTTCGGCATTCTACGCTTCCATTTACAGAACTTGCATTTCAGATTAGACTTCGCTCTGACTACAAAGAAAGAACCTGTAAGATGAATCCGATAAAGTTCTTTAAACGAGTCATACGCTCTGTCAAATATATAATAAGCATTTGGCTCATAATTAATTGCGGACATTTCTGTTGAATCATGCCTGGATGCTGTAGTTACTGTATAAAAGGCTGGAAGTTGTGCTTCTATGTCATAAAGGACATGAGCCTTAACTCCACCTTTTTTCTTACGGAACTTCGCCCAAGGGAATGTAGCCAAACATAAAGGAATTGTAGTGGAATCAAACGCATACTTCCTTCCTGGAATATCCAAGATGTGAGTCGATCGTTTTTCACATGCTTCCTTCATCATATAGAAAGCAAAATCTTCGAAGATTCTGTAATCCCGATTCTGATTGGCAGATGCAAGCGTAGTTTTGGCAATGGGCTCACGACCCAATCCCAAATGATAACGCTTTCCTTGATGTGCTTCCAAAGCTACAATCAAGTCACGAAGACTTTCACGATTACTGAGTTGACCGAACATCATTGCAAGTAACTGACTCCAGCAAGTGAAATGTTTCACATAACGATTGCCATCATACTTGTCTACAAGTCTTCTGAACTTATCATTGTTCAAGAATTCTACTAACTGAGCGAAAACATATTTATCTTGGTTCATTTGAGGTCACCTTAATTGACCTCAAAGGTATGATTTCAAATCGTCGCGCCTAAAAAGTAGTAT